>CACYCG010000162.1 GCA_902772855.1 uncultured Ruminococcus sp. | reverse complement strand
TTTCTCTCCGCTGACCAGATATCCCGGTTCATTCTGCGGAGGATTCTGTCCGGAACCGTTGTCGCTGAAAATGACTCTTGCGCTTCCAAAGCCGGTAATCGTATAACTGTACCAGCCATCTCCATCCGAAGTCATAGCGGCGCCGGGCCATGTGACCGGATTGGTGCTGCTGTCGTAATAATACAAATAGGGAGCAGTCCATCCGGTATAGTTGTAATAATGCACGGTAACACTCAATTCATCCGGGTTCTGGTCGTAAAAAGTACCGTTTTTATACCATTTTCCCCTGAAACCAGCAGCCCCGGCTGATTTTGCGGCGGCACCTGCCCGGAGCCGTTATCGCTGAAAATAACACGGACTTCATCAAACGAGCTGATTGTGTAACTGTACCAGTCATCGCCATCGTCCGTCATGGCAACACCGGGCCAGACCACAGGGGTAACCTGCTCTGTATAATAATACAGATAGGGATCCTCCCAACCATTTACATTGTAGTAGTGAACGATAACCGGAACGATCTCATCCGCATGAGCCGGCAAAACGGTGAGTGTCATCATCACAGCAAAACACAGAATGACCGAAAGGACAGAGGCGCTTGCCCTACGCAGTTTTTTCATTAAGAATCCCTCCTGACTTTGATATGATTTTGGGCAAATGCAGCTCCATGATCCGAAAATCATGATGTTTCACGGAAAGGCCTTCCATATCATTATGTTATCACATTCAAAACGAAAAAACAACACCCGCACTTAAAGAAACGCCCTGTCAAAGTGTAGAAATTTTACCTGAAAAACCAGCAGATTGCACAAAGAAAATCCCATTTGCTGTATGGCAGAGTGGTCCTGTTTAGCGAATTTTGCTAAAAGAAATGAAAACCGGCGGCCGAGGGCGGCGGGAAACGGGATAGAATATGAACCTAAGCACGTTGCAGAGGTTTGTTAGAAGGCGAACGCTTGAAAAAAACCTCCTGCCAATCTGACCCTCCGGCAATAGGTAACGACAGGAGGAGGAGGCAGAAAAATGTGGTGCATTGGCTCGCTGCAATAGCCCGGGTGCTTGTATAATCCCGGGAAATGTGCTACAATCAAATTCAGGAAAAAGCCCCGTCTGAGGGCGAATAAACCTGAAAAGGAGTGCCGTATCATGAGCTATCTGTACACCAGAACTTCCAATTATTATGAGACCGATATGATGGGGATCGTGCATCATTCCAACCATATCCGCTATTTTGAAGAAGCCCGCATCCACTATATGCGCAGTTTCGGGTGCGATGTCCTTGAGATGGAAAAAGAGGGCATCATCATCCCCAACGTGGACGCCTACGCCCGCTACCTGATTCCCCTCCGGTTTGGGGAAGAAATGAAGATCGAAGTCCGGCTGGGCCGTTTCACCGGGTCCCGGATGGAATATTTTTTCACCATTTATAATCAGGAAGGGAAAGTGGCCGCCGAAGGGCATACCCTGCATTGTTTTGTCAACCGGGAGTTTCGCCCGATCTCTCTGAAACGGGCTTTCCCGGAGTATTATGCCCGCCTTTGCGAGCATTTGGAGCCGGTGGAGGGAGAGGGATGAAGGCTTATCTGCTGGCCCTTGACGAAGGCACTACCTCTGCCCGGGCCATCCTGTTTGACCGGGCGGGCAGAATCGTTTCCGAAGGCTCCAGAGAGTTTCCGCAGTATTACCCCCGCCCCGGCTGGGTGGAGCAGGACCCGATGGAACTCTATGCGGCACAATGGAGCGCTGTGGCGGAATGCGTCGCCAAAAGCGGGATCTCCCCTGCTGAGATCGCCGCCGCCGGTATTACCAACCAGCGGGAAACCACCCTTCTCTGGGAAAAGAAAACCGGCCGCCCGCTGGGAAGGGCCATTGTCTGGCAGTGCCGCCGCACGCAGACGCTTTGCGAACAGCTCATCCGGGAGGGATGGCAGGAACATATTGCCGCCGTGACCGGGCTGCGGGCGGACCCCTATTTCAGCGGGACGAAGCTGTCATGGCTGCTGGATACTTACGACCCCGACCGGAAAAGGGCCTTTTCCGGAGAACTGCTGTTCGGAACGGTCGACACCTGGCTTCTGTGGAAACTGACGGAAGGCAGGGTCCACGCCACCGACCGCACCAACGCCTCCCGCACGATGCTTTTCAATATCCACACCGGGGAATGGGACAAGGCTTTGCTTGAGCGGCTGAATATTCCCGAATGCATTCTGCCGGAGGTGAAATGCAGCGCAGAGAAATACGGTTCTTTCCGATGGGGGGCGGCGGAGATCCCCATTTTAGGCGTGGCCGGGGACCAGCAGGCTTCTTTGTTCGGTCAGGGCTGTTTTCAGCCGGGAGAAGCCAAAAACACCTACGGGACCGGCTGCTTTCTGCTGGAGCACACCGGGCACGAAGCGCCCGTCAGCCGTCATGGTCTGCTGACGACCGTGGCCGCCGGGGAAAAAGGACGGGAGATGGAATATGCTTTAGAGGGCAGCGTCTTCTGGGGCGGGTCGGTCATCCGCTGGCTGCGGGACGGACTGGGGCTTCTGCGGGAAGCCAAGGACAGCGAATACTTTGCCCGGAAGGTGCCCGACACCGGGGGCGTATATATCGTTCCGGCGTTTTCCGGGCTGGGGGCGCCCCACTGGAAACCGCAGGCCCGGGGGCTGATCACCGGGCTGACCGGGGGCAGCCGCTCGGAGCATATCATCCGGGCGGGGCTGGAATCCATCGCCTACCAGACAAACGACATCCTCACAGCTATGGAAGCCGACAGCGGAAAGAAGATCACCCGCCTGAAAACAGACGGGGGCGCTTCGGCCAATGATTTCCTGATGCAGTTTCAGGCGGATATTTCCCGCACCTGCGTCACCCGTTCGGCACAAACAGAATCCACCGCAGCGGGAGCAGCTTTTTTGGCGGGGCTGACAGCCGGTTTCTTCTCTTCCCGGGAAGAAGTGAAAGCGCTTTGCGGCGGGGGAAAAGAGTTTTTGCCCGAAATGGAAGAAGACAAAAGCCGTCTTCTCCGAGACGGCTGGCGTGCGGCTTTGGCGCAGACGGTCTTTCCCGGAAAACAAACCTAACAGGAAGGAGCAGAACAATGACGGGATCAGACATCTATGTCATGCGAAAGCATATCCTCTCCACCGACGGCATCCACCTGATCACGGGGCTGGCGGTCATCCCGAAGGGAAAGATCCGAGGGATCCTTCAGATCTCGCATGGCATGACGGAATATATTGAACGCTACCGTCCGTTTATGGAAGAGATCGCACGGGAGGGCTTTCTCGTTTGCGGTCATGATCACCTCGGCCACGGCGGAAGCGTTATGCGGGAAAGCGAATACGGCTTTTTCGGGCGAAAAGACGGATGGAAGCATTTAGTCAACGATACGATCCTATTCGCCCGTTCCATCCGGAAACAATTCGGGGACGACCTCCCCTGCACGCTGATGGGGCACAGCATGGGGTCTTTTATCGCCCGGCTGGCCATGACGGAATATGACGGCTACGACAAACTGATCATCATGGGAACGGGGGGCGCCTACCATCTTGTCCGGGAAGGCTGCCTGGCTATTTCCCTGCTGCGGTTTTTGTATGGGGAGCACGGCAAAGAAAAACTGATCGAAAAATTGGTTTTCGGCGCCTACAACAGCCATTTTGAAGGAAAAAGCCGCTACACATGGCTGAGCACCGACCCGGCCTTCGCTGCCGATTTTGAAAACGACCCCCTGACACAATTCCGTTTTTCCGCATCCGGCATGAAAGACCTGCTTACGCTCAGCCGGGAAGCCAACAGCAAGCGCTGCTTTGAGAAAAGCGATACGACAAAGCCGATCCTGCTGCTGTCCGGAGAAGAGGATCCGGTTGGAGAGTACGGCAGAGGAGTGAAGAGGGTCTACCGGGCGCTGGTGCATCAGGGGTGCCGTGTCAACATGATCCTCTACCCTGGCTGCCGGCATGAGATCCTGCACGATTCCTGCCGTCAGCGGGTCATAGAAACGATCGAAGCCTTTTTATCGGCCTGACCGGTTTTCAATAAGAAACTGCCCCGATCTGGAACAATTCCCCCCGTTTGGGGCGAAATCAAAAAAAGTTAAAAAAAAATCAAAAAAACACTTGCATTTTCTTCCGGTCTCTGCTATAATAGCATTTGTTCGGGGGTATAGCTCAGCTGGGAGAGTGCTTGACTGGCAGTCAAGAGGTCACGGGTTCGAGCCCCGTTATCTC
>CACYCG010000161.1 GCA_902772855.1 uncultured Ruminococcus sp. | reverse complement strand
CGCTGCGTTTTTGACTTCCCGATAGCGCAGATAATCCTTCACGCTTCCGCTTTTAGCAAACTGCTCCCAGGCCGTCTGCACACTCATACCCCTCACCTCCGCATCTTTCAAGCCTCTGTACTATATAGTATGCCCAAAAAATGCCTCTCATACCAGCGGCGGCAGCGGCAGCGTGACGCTGGGCGGAAGTGCCCTTGGGGTGCTGCACCCGCAGCCGGGAGATTCTCTCCCGGCCCCGCTTTTCAAAAACCTGCCCCTTAAAAAAGAGGGACAGCTCCGGAAAACCTGCAGTGAGGGATTATTATTCACTATTCGTTATTCGCTGTTCCTTATTCATTGAGTCGAAGCAGTAGGCGTTTCCGTTTCAGTCAAAGTCCGACGAATCGTACCCCAGCGAGCGGAGGATCCCCTCCCGGTTGCGCCAGTCTTCCTTGACTTTGACCCAGAGTTTCAGATGGATATGGCAGCCGAAAAACCGTTCCATATCCGCCCGGGCATAGGTGCCGATCTTCTTCAGCATGGCTCCGCCTTTTCCGATCAGAATCCCCTTGTGGCTCTCCCGTTCGCAGTAAATGGTGGCGTCGATGTCGGTAAGGCCCCCTTCTTCCCGTTCCCGCATCCGCTCCACGAACACCGCCACCCCGTGCGGCACCTCCCGGTCGAGCAGGCGCAGCACCTTTTCCCGCACGATCTCGGCAGCAATCACCCGCTCCGGCTGGTCGGTGAGCATATCTTCTTCAAACAGGAAGTCACCTTCCTGCGCCATCGCCCGAAGCTCCTGCTTTAAGTCGGAAAGCCCTTCCCTTGTCTGCGCCGAGCAGGGCACCACCGCCGCAAAATCATACAGCGGGGCTATTTTCAGAATCTGCTCCCCGATTTCCTGCTTGTCCCGGCAAAGGTCCGTTTTGTTGATCGCCAGCACCGCCGGCAGCGACAGGGCCCGAAACTTTTCGATGAGGGTCTTTTCTTCCTCCGACACTGCCCGCCCCGCTTCCGTCACCAGCAGGCAGGCATCCACCCCCGCCACCGATTCGTTCACCGAGCGCAGCATATAGCGGTCCAGGTCGTTGCGGGGGCGATGCAGGCCGGGCGTGTCTACAAACACAAGCTGCACGTCCTCCTCGGTCAGCACCCCCATGATCCGGGTGCGGGTCGTTTGCGGCTTGGACGATACAATGGCCACTTTCTGCCCCAAAAGCTGATTCAAAAGAGAGGACTTCCCCACATTGGGCCGCCCGACAATGGCAATAAACGCCGTTTTCTGTTTCATTCCCGTTTCCTCCGTTTTCTGCTTCCATCCGGTTCGACAGTCAAAAAAGGGCAGTGAGGTCCCGCCCTGAGGCGGTGTTAGTCCTCCCTGTCCTTGCTGCGGCCGGATCTATTCGATTGTGCCTTTCCCGGAAGGCCTTTGAACACATACACAGCGGCCACCGCCGCCGAAACCGCCAACGCTGCCAAGTGCAGCGGATGAGAACTGTAAAAATAATACATCTCCCGGAAGCCTTGTATATTCCCGAAAAGAAATATAGCCACTCCCACCGAAAAAAGTGCCATCACCAGCACCGCCCCCGCCGCCGCATCTTTGGCATGGCCGATTAGCGCGTTCTGCTCGGGGCAGACGGCGTCGCAAAGGGCTTCTATCGCCGTGTTGACCGCCTCTGCCGCCATCACGCCGCCGATCGTGACCATGAGCAGGGCATACTCCCCGGCAGACAGCGAAAAAAAGCGGGAGAGCAGCAGCACATAAAACGCTGCTGCCAAATGAAACCGCATATTCCGCTGTGTTGCGAGAGCGTACCCAATTCCCCGGAAGGCGTAGACGAACGAACGAAAAAACCCCATCAATGACCCTCATCCGGAATGACGTAGCTGGAGGAGCTGGGCAGTCCGAGCAGCGTCATGACCTTTTCCTCTTTTTCTCTCATGCGAAGGCGCTGCAGCCCGTTGTCCTCATGGTCATACCCCAGCAGGTGCAGCATGGAATGAGCGGTCAGGTAGCCCACTTCCCGCTGAAGGCTGTGGCCGAAGCGGTCCGCCTGATCCACGGCGGTCTGCATGGAGATGACGATATCCCCCAGGATCTTGGCCCCGGTGGTGGGGTCGGTGTCGTATTTTCCGTTTTCCCCCATCGGGAAGGAAAGCACGTCCGTCACCCGGTCGATATTCCGGTAAATGCGGTTCAAGTCCTTGATCTGCGCATCGTTCACAAGGGTGACGCTGACCTCCACAGAACCCTGGAACTCTTCCATTTTCAGCACCGCATTACAGCACCGGCGGATGAGCATCCGCAAGCCGGTCGGGATCTTGACATCTTTCTGTTTGTTGGTGATGATCACCTTGATTTTATCCATAATAACCTGCACCTTTCTGCGGAAACCCGCCTTGATAGAGCCTTTTTTTGCTCAGGCTCAGGAGCGTTTTTCATAAGCCCTGATAATATCCTGCACCAATTTATGCCGCACCACGTCGGACGCATCGAAAAAGACAGCGTCGATATCGTCGATCCCCCTGAGCAGCCGCACAGCCTCCTTTAAGCCCGAGCGAACGCCGGAGGGAAGGTCGATCTGCGTGATATCCCCGGTAATGACCATTTTGGAATTGAACCCCAGCCGGGTGAGGAACATTTTCATTTGTTCCTGCGTGGTATTCTGCGCCTCATCTAAAATAATAAAGCTGTCGTCAAGCGTGCGCCCTCTCATATAGGCCAGCGGCGCCACTTCTATATTCCCCCGCTCCAGATATTTCTGATACGTTTCTGCGCCGAGCATATCAAACAGCGCATCGTACAGCGGCCGCAGGTACGGGTCTACCTTGCTTTGCAGGTCGCCGGGCAGAAAGCCCAGTTTTTCCCCTGCCTCCACCGCCGGGCGGGTGAGAATGATCCGGTTGACTTCCCTCGCTCTGAAAGCCGTCACCGCCATCGCCACCGCCAGATAGGTCTTTCCCGTTCCGGCCGGCCCCACGCCGAAGGTCACGGTGTTTTGGGCGATAGAGGTGCAGTAGCGCTTTTGCCCGAGGGTCTTCGGCTTGACGGGTTTGCCCTTGGAGGTAATGCAGATGCAGTCCCCCGCCAATTTTTCCACGCCTTCTTCCCGGCCCTCGTTCACCAGCGACATACAGTAGCGCACGTTCTGGTCGCTGAGCGCCTCTCCTCGGTTGACCAGCGAAAGCAGGCTGTCGATCACCCGGCGGGCCTTGTCCACGTTTTCCGGCTCCCCGGTCACTTTCAATTCCGACCCCCTGCACAAAATAGACACCATATACTCGTTTTGAATCAGCTTGATATTTTCATCGAACGTCCCGAACAAAGCCACCGCCTGTTCCATCCGGTCGATATTGACGATCTGCTCTACCATGGGCCCTCCCCATTATCTGGTTCTGAAAAAATTATAGTAAAAAAAAATAGAATTTTTTTCAGTATAGCATAAAATTAGGATAAAGTCACTACATTTTTTGAATTCTTTATAATTTTTTTTCGCATTTTTCGCCCTTTGCGCCGTTTTTCCGGAGGAAATGCTCTCCTCCCCCGCTTTTTTGCCCAAAAAACCGCCCGGCCGGGGCAAAAGCCTCAGACGGGCGGGGGAAAAACCACTTATTCAGGCTTGGAAACGGAAAGACTGTATTCTTTCACGGCGATGGTTCCGGCGGCGTCTTTCACCAGAATGCGCACCACATACTCCGCAGCGCCGGCCGGTTTGAAGAAAACCTTTGTTTTGCCGGAATAGGGGGCGGCGACCGGCGTAAAGGTCCGGCTGGTTGTTTTCCGGTAATAAAACGCATAGGCATAGTCCCCTTCCCCGCCGACGGCCTTTCCGGTCAGCCCCACCGATTCCCCCTTCAGGGCGGCGGTTTTTGTGATAACAGATTTGTTGACCAGATCCTCCGACGTGGGGACGGTGACGTTCAGGCTCAGTTTGAGAACAACGATGGCGCCGGTTTCGTCCTTTGCTTTGACCATGATCTGATACACAGCGGGCATATTGGGAACAAAAGACACTGCCTTCGTATCCTCGAATTTCTTTCCGAGGGAGGTCCAGGCGGTGGAGGTGGATTTTTTATAATAGAAAGCGTAGGTCACGTTTCCGGTTCCGTAAGCACAGGCCCCTGTCACCGTGACCATCGTCAGCTTCGGCACGGAGGTTTTGCTGAGATAGGAACGGTTTTGAAAAACGAGAGGAGAAAAGGGAATGTTTTTCTCCCCGGCATAGGTCTGCGCATAGGAGCCGGGAACACCGCTGATCGTCACCGAGGGACAGCGGGCAAAGGCATTTCCGCCGATCTTCGTCACGCTGGGCGGAATGGAAACGGATGTCAGGGCAGTGCACCAGCAGAACGCATAATTCCCGATCTCGCTCACCCCGGAGGGGATCTCCGCCGAAGGCAGGGAGGAGCAGGCGTAAAACGCATGATGCCCGATCGCCGTCAGACTGTCCGGGAGGACCACATCGGTCAGGTTCCCGCAGTATTGGAACGCCCATTCCCCGACTTTCTCCACGCCGGGAGAAACCGTGACCGAAGTCAGGCCGAAGCATTCGACGAAGGCGCCGTTCCCGATCGTTTGCACGCTGCCCGGGATGGTCATGGTCTGCATTTGCCGGCAGCCGTAAAACGCCCATTCCCCGATGTCCGTCAGCGCGTCCGGAAGCGTCAGGTCCGACAGGGAGGCGCAGTCGTAAAAGGCGGAAGGACCGATCGTTTTCACGCTGCCCGGAAGGGAAAACGTCTTCAAAGCGGAACAGCCGTAAAAGGCGGCTTCGGGAACTTCCGTCAGGGTCTCGGGCAAAACGGCTTTTGTCATCCGGGTGCAGCCCTCAAAGGCGCACGCTCCGATCGTGGTCACGCTCTCCGGAACAGACACGCTCGTCAGACGGGAACAGCCCGAAAACGCATACGCCCCGATGACCGTCACGCCCTCCGGAACAGACACGGCTATCAGCTCCACTGCGTCCTGAAACGCCTTTTCTCCAATGCGGGTCACGGGCCTTCCGTTCACTTCGGCGGGGATCTCCGCTGTCCCCCCGTTGGCGTTCCAGCCGGTGATGGTGATCTCCCCGTTTTTTTCTTCATAGCTGAACACCCCGTCTTCCGTCAACGAGGCAGCCTGCGCCGTAACGCAGACAGGCGTGTCCGCCCACCATCCGGCGCTCAGCCCCATCCCCGGCAGCAGGGCACACGACAGGATCGCCGCCGCCGCTTGTAAGGAAAATCTTGTGTTTCTTTTTTTCATTCTATCACCTCGAAAGCGCCGCCTGCGGCGGCTCAAAGAATCGTAACAGCGAATAATAATCTCGTGTTTCAGGTTGTTCTTGTGATTTTCGTTTTTCTGAAGGGCAGCTTCTCCGTATAAAGGGCAGGTTCCTCTCCTCGGGCAGCTCCCCGGCGTT
>CACYCG010000160.1 GCA_902772855.1 uncultured Ruminococcus sp. | reverse complement strand
CTGGGGGAGTTTCCCCGGCCCCCCTTCCGGGGCTTACACTTAAAGAAGACGCCCAGTGCCTTGCAAAGGCCAGCGGCAGCGTGACGGGAGTGCCGTGGGGTACGGTCGCCTGTGGGAGACTTCCTTCGGGCGCCTTCGGCAGAGGTCTCCACCGGAGACCCGAACCTCTGGACTCTGCCGCTTTTTGAAAAAGGTGGACGAAAACTTGTCCTCCTTTGCAAAAGTTTGTAAGTGCAAGTTTTTTGGAAGGGGGTCCGGGGGATAACCTTTTTTTCAAAAAAGGTTTCCCCCGGGCCAGCGTCACGCTGCTTTCAACAAAATTGATTTCCTTGTCCCCTGAGAAGGCGGGATTGACGAAAGGGAAAGAAGCCGGTATAATGAGAGGGGAAAAAAGAGCGCGGAGGGATGCTTGTGAAGGGAACGGTTGTGACGGTGGTATATAACGGAGAGGCGACCATCGGGAAAACCATTGAATCGGTGCTTTCGCAGACCTGCCCGCCGTTTCAGTATGTGATCGTGGACGGACTTTCTTCGGACGGGACCATGAACATTGTTCGCTCCTATGAGCAGGCGATGCAGGAAAAAGGGATCCTCTGCACCATCATCAGCGAAAAGGACACCGGCATTTACAACGCCATGAATAAGGGCATACGGGCGGCGAAAGGGGATTTCATCTCCTTTCTAAACGCCGGGGACCGCTATGAGCCGGATGCGCTGCAGCAGGTTTCGGCCCTGTATGAAAAAACCGCCTTCGACCTGACCTATGGGGCGCTGCACTATATCCGCCCCGATGGGACTGTCACCGTCAAGCGCTCCAAGCCCGACCGCCGCTTTGTGACCAGCCGCCATTGGAATCATCCCAGTATGTTTTTGCGGGCTTCTCTGTACCGGGAATTCGGCTTTGACGAATCCTTCCCCGCCTATGCGGATTTCCAGCTTTATCTGCGGCTGCGGCGGGCGGGGGTGAAGATCGCCGTGTGCGATGCGGTCATCACCAACTTTTCTGCGGACGGTGTGAGCACCAACGTGCAGCTTTCCAAGGTCCTGGCACGGGCCAAGGAAAAATACCGGGCCTACCGCAGCACCGGCTACAGCCGCCTCTACTGGCTGGAATCCTACGGCTGGGAATTGTTCAAATCATTTTATTTTCGGCTGCATAGCTGACAGGGAGGCTCCGAGATGAACAGCAACTGGTTCAAACTGGTGATGAAAGCGACCGGCGTGACCTACGGAAAAGGGTTGTGCCTGAAAGGGATGCCGGTGATCTATAACGCCAGGGGCGCCTCCCTTTCCATCGGGCAGAACTGCCGGATCAACAGCTCGTTTTTGTCGAACCTCGTGGGGCTGTACAGCCGGACGGTCATCGTCACCCGCCTGCCGGGAGCCTCCATCACCATCGGGGACCGGGTGGGGATCTCCGGGGCGGCCATTTACGCCCGCTCCTCCATCACCATCGGGGACGACACCAATATCGGCGGGAACACCAAGATCTTAGACAACGATTTTCACCCGATCGAGGCGCAGGACCGGCTTCGGGATGACAAAAGCCGGATCGCTGCCCGCCCCATCGTCATTGGAAAAAACTGCTTCATCGGCTGCAACTGCCTCCTTCTCAAAGGCACGGTGCTCGGCGACAACTGTGTGGTGGGCGCCGGGGCCGTGGTATGCGGGCAGTTTGAAGCCAACTGCGTCATCGCCGGAAACCCCGCCCGGGTCATCCGGCGGCTGAAAGCTGACAATACGGGAGGAATGGAAACATGAAAAAAGCACTTATCACCGGCATCACCGGGCAGGACGGCTCGTATCTATCGGAGCTGCTGCTGCAGAAAGGCTATGAAGTCCACGGCATCACCCGCCGCTCTTCCCTGCCGAATACGGACCGGATCCGCCATCTGCTCAAAGACGGCCTCATCACCCTGCATGACGGCGACCTGACGGATTCCACTTCCCTCATCCGGATCATTCACCAGACAGAACCGGACGAGATCTATAATTTGGCGGCGCAAAGCCATGTGCAGGTGTCGTTTGACGTGCCGGAATATTCCGGCGACGTGGACGCTCTCGGCGTACTGCGGATCTTGGAGGCCGTGCGGCTGCTCGGGCTGACCAAAAAGACCCGCATCTATCAGGCGTCCACCTCCGAGCTGTTCGGAAAAGTAGAGGAGATCCCTCAGAAGGAAACCACTCCCTTCCACCCGTACAGCCCCTATGCGGTGGCCAAGCAGTACGGATTCTGGATGACCAAAGAATACCGGGAAGCCTACGGGATGTTTGCGGTCAACGGGATCCTGTTCAACCACGAATCCGAGCGCCGGGGCGAAAACTTCGTCACCCGGAAGATCACCCTCGCCGCCGGACGGATCGCCGAAGGGCTGCAGGACCATCTGGAGCTGGGGAACATGGACTCCCTGCGGGATTGGGGCTTTGCCGGGGATTATGTGGAATGTATGTATCTCATGCTGCAGCATGAGGTGCCGGAAGATTTCGTCATCGCCACCGGCGAGCAGCACACCGTGCGGGATTTCACCGAAAAAGCCTTTGCCGTCAACGGCATCACCCTGCGCTGGGAAGGCACCGGGCTGGACGAGATCGGCTATGACGGCGCCACCGGCAAGCGGCTGGTGTGCGTCAACCCGCAGTGGTTCCGCCCCACCGACGTGGACAACCTCCTCGGAGACCCCTCCAAAGCCCGGCAGGTCCTCGGCTGGAACCCTCAGAAAACCAGCTACGAAGAACTGGTGCGCCGCATGGCTCTCCATGACCGGGACTTAGCCAGAAAAGAAGCCGGACACTGATTATCAGGAAAGGAAACGATCGTTATGATGGATCTTCATGCAAAAATCTATGTGGCCGGTCACCGGGGCATGGTTGGCTCCGCTATCGTGCGGGAGCTGGAGCGGCAGGGCTACGACCATATCATCACCCGCACCCACCGGGAACTGGACCTGTGCCGCCAGGAAGCGGTGGAAGCGTTCTTTGCCGAACAACGCCCGGAATACGTCTTTTTAGCGGCCGCCAAGGTGGGCGGCATTGAAGCCAACCGGCAGGGGCTGGCGGATTTTCTCTATCAGAACATGATGCTGGAAATGAACGTGGTGCACAGCGCCTGGCAGAACGGCTGCCGCAAGCTGGAGTTTTTGGGCTCCTCCTGCATTTACCCCCGCTTGGCGCCGCAGCCGATGAAGGAAGACTGCCTGCTGACCTCTTCTTTGGAAAAAACCAACGAAGCCTATGCGCTGGCTAAAATCTCCGGGCTGAAATACTGCGAATTCCTCAACCGGCAGTACGGGACCGATTACATCAGCGTCATGCCGACGAATCTGTACGGCCCGAACGATAATTACGACCCGGTGCGAAGCCATGTGCTCCCGGCGCTGATCCGGCGCTTTCACGAAGCGAAGATGTCCGGCGCTCCCTTTGTCACCTGCTGGGGGGACGGCTCCCCGCTGCGGGAGTTTTTGTATGTGGACGATTTGGCACAGCTGTGCGTGAAGCTGATGAATGAATACAGCGGAAACGAAACCGTCAATGCCGGCAGCGGAAAGGAACTGACCATTAAGGCCCTGACCGAACTGGTCGCCTCGGCGGTGGGCTACGAGGGAGAGATCCGCTGGGACCCCTCCAAGCCGAACGGGACCCCCCGCAAGCTGCTTGACGTGTCCAAAGCCGAAGCGCTGGGCTGGCATTATAAAACCGAACTGGAAGAGGGGATCCCGCTGGCCTATGCGGATTTTCTCCGGCGGTTCGGGCAGGCATAAGGAGGAAGGGCTTTGAATATCGTGCTGTTATCCGGCGGCTCCGGCAAGCGCCTGTGGCCGCTGTCCAATGACATTCGCTCCAAACAGTTCATCAAGATCTTCCGCCGCCCGGACGGAAGCCGGGAATCAATGGTGCAGCGCATGGTGCGGGGTATCCGGCAGGCGGACGAAAACGCCGTCATCACCATCGCCACTTCCAAAAGCCAGATCTCTTCCCTGCATCATCAGCTTGGGGAGGATATCCGCATTTCCGTGGAACCCTGCCGCCGGGATACCTTCCCCGCTATCGTGCTGTCGTGCTATTACCTGCGGGATGTGGCGGGTGTGCCGGAAGAGGAGGCGGTGGTCATCTGCCCGGTGGACCCCTATGTGGACGAAACCTATTTCACCGCCCTGAAAGCCCTGTACGATTTAGCGGGCAGCGAACAGGCTCATCTCAACCTCATCGGCATGGAACCGACCTACCCCAGCGAAAAATACGGCTACATCCTCCCGGAAAGTTCAGAACCGGTCAGCCGGGTGCTGGCGTTCAAGGAAAAGCCGAACGCAGCCGATGCACAGGCCTATATTCAAAAAGGCGCTTTGTGGAACGGGGGCGTGTTCGGCTTTCGGCTGGGGTACCTGCTTGAGCTGGCCAAAAAGCTGCTGCCGTATGAGGGGTATGAGGAGCTGCTCCTGCATTATGAGGAACTGCCGAAGATCAGCTTTGATTATGCGGTAGCGGAAAAAGAGGAAAGCATATTGGTCATGCGCTTTGCCGGGGAATGGAAAGACCTGGGCACCTGGAACACCCTCACCGAAGCGATGGACGAGCAGGTCCTCGGGGATGCCCTCTTGGACGAGAGCAGCAGCGGGGTGCATATCATCAACGAATCCGGCCTTCCCATCGTGGCTATGGGCCTGCATGACGTGGTCATCTCCGCCGGGCCGGACGGGATCTTAGTGGCGGACAAGGGACAGTCCAGCTACCTCAAACCCCTTGTCGACCAATTGGACCGGCGCATTATGTTTGCGGAAAAATCCTGGGGGAGCTTCCGGGTGCTGGACGTGGACAGCAGCAGCATGACCATTAAAGTCACCCTGAACCCCGGCCACCGCATGAATTACCACAGCCATCAGCACCGGGACGAGGTGTGGGTGGTGGTGTCCGGAGAAGGGCGCACCTTGGTGGACGGCATGGAGCAAAAGATCCGCCCCGGCGACGTGGTGACCATGCAGGCGGGCACCCGGCATACCGTCATGGCGGATACGGCGCTGCAGCTCATCGAGGTGCAGCTTGGAGAGGATATCAATGTGCAGGACAAACAAAAATACCCCCTGTAACACAGGAAACAAGCCGTTTCTGCTGTCCCCTGCGGGAAAGGATTACCTCTGGGGCGGCAACCGGCTGAATGATGAATACGGCAAGCAGATCCCCCTCTCCCCTTTGGCAGAAACCTGGGAATGTTCCACCCATCCCGCGGGGCTGAGCCGGGCGGCCAGCGGGGAGCATCGGGGGAAGACCCTCCGGGCAGTGCTGCAGGCGCACCCGGACTATCTGGGGACGCATCCGGCCTCTACACCGGAGCTGCCCATCCTCATTAAACTCATCGACGCCAAAAAGGATCTCTCCGTGCAGGTGCATCCGGATGACGCTTTCGCCCGCATCCACGAAAACGGTCAGCTCGGCAAAACCGAACTGTGGTATGTGCTCAGCGCCGAACCGGGCGCCCGGCTGGTGTACGGTTTTTCCAGGCCGATGACCCCGGACGGAGTCCGCCGGGCGGTGCGGGACGGGACTCTTGAAGACTGCCTGAACACCGTCCCGGTGCGCCCGGACGACGTGTTCCTGATCGAAGCGGGGACCGTTCACGCCATCGGGGGCGGGGTGCTGATCGCCGAAATTCAGGAAAGCTCCGATCTGACCTACCGGCTGTATGATTACGACCGGCTGGACAAATTCGGCCGCCGCCGGGAGCTTCATCTGGAAAAAGCCCTGCAGGTGGCCGATCTGAGCGCTGCCGTCCCCCCAAGGCAGCCCATGCGGGTGCTGCGCTATTCCCCGGGGCACGCCGAAGAGTTAATCGGGCGCTGCCGGTATTTTCAGGTGGAGCGGCACCTGCTGAATACCTCCGAGCACCGGCAGATGGCTTCCCTCCAGAGCGGAAGCCTGTCGTTTGAAGTGCTGCTGTGCATGGACGGCTGCGGGGTGGTGTTCTTTGAAGACGAAGCGCTTCCGTTTTTCAAGGGGGACTGCCTGTTTATTCCCGCCGAAAGCGTTCCCATGCGGCTGCATGGAAAGGCCTCCTTCCTGCGGGTATCATGCTGACAAAAAGGGAGAGTGACACTCATGGATTATCAAGAAATGTATCGCCTTTGGTGCGAACAGGTCAAAGACGAAGAACTGGCAGCAGAACTGCAGCGCATGGCGAACGACCCCCGGCAGCAGGAGGATGCTTTTTATCGGGACCTCTCCTTCGGCACCGGCGGGCTGCGGGGGCTTTTGGGCGCCGGAACCAACCGCATGAACCTGTACACCGTCGCCCGGGCAACCCGGGGGCTGGCGCAGACGGTCCCTCCGGACAAGCGGGCAGCGGCGGTGAGCTATGATTCCCGCATCCATTCCGACCGCTTTGCCCGCAAAACAGCGGAGGTGCTGGCGCAAAACGGATTCCGGGTGTTTTTGTTCCCGGAGCTCTCCCCCACGCCCTGCCTGTCCTATGCCGTTCGCTTTTTGGGCTGCGGGGTGGGCGTGATGATCACCGCCTCCCATAATCCCTCCGCCTACAACGGCTACAAAGTCTACGGGGCAGACGGCTGCCAGATCACCTCCCGGGCAGCCAGGGAAATTGCAGAGGCCATCCAGCAAACGGACAGGTTTGAGGAAGCGGAAGGTCTTTCGTTTGAGGAAGCCCGGGCTAAAGGACTGATTTCCGATATGCCCGAGGACGTCATGAAAGGGTTTCTCCGGGAAGTGGGGAGCCAGTCTCTCCTGCCTTCAGACGGGACTGAAGGAGAGGAAACGATCGTGTACACGCCCCTCAACGGGGCCGGTCTGAAGCCGGTCACGGCGGCGCTCAGAGCCAAGGGCTACCGGGTGCAGGTCGTCCCGGAGCAGGAAAACCCGGACGGCCATTTTCCCACCTGTCCCCGGCCGAACCCGGAGGAGCGGGAGGCGATGGAAAGGGCGATCGCCTTCGGAAAACAGGTGGGCGCCCATCTGCTCTTAGCCACCGACCCGGACTGCGACCGGGTAGGCATCGCCGAGCGCACCCCGCAGGGGGACTATCGGCTGTTTTCCGGAAACGAAACCGGCGTGCTGCTGCTGGACCATATTGCCTCCCTGCGGAAAGAACAGGGCAAAATGCCTTCCGACCCGGTGATGATGAAAACCATCGTGACCACCGCCATGGCGGAAAAGGTGGCGGCGCAGTACGGTATACGCACCGTCAACGTCCTGACGGGATTCAAGTACATCGGGGAGCAGATCGGCCGCCTCGAGCAGGAGGGACGGGAAGCCTCCTTTGTGTTCGGGATGGAAGAAAGCTACGGCTACCTCAGCGGCGGGTATGTGCGGGACAAGGACGCTGTCGGAGCGTGCCTGCTGATCTGTGACATGGCGCACGCCCTGCGCCGGAAGGGTCTGACCCTGAACGACCGCTTGGAAGCGCTTTTCCGGCAGTTCGGCTATTATCTGGACACCCAGTGCTCCTTCCATTTTGAAGGAAGCGCCGGCGCTGCTCAGATGAAAGCCCTCATGGCAGCCTTCCGCAGCGGCCTGCGGACGATCGGAGGCATGGCGGTTACCTCCTGCACCGATTACGCCCCCGGCGTGGACGGCCTTCCCCCTTCGGACGTGCTCCGGTTCTGTCTGGAAGGCGGAAGTCAGGTCGTGGTGCGCCCCTCGGGAACCGAGCCGAAACTGAAAGTCTACATTTCCGTCTGCGCCCACACCCGCAGCGCCGCCGAACAAACCGAACAAACCCTCAAAAACGCCTTTTCCCAGATGGTGCTTTCCGGGGGAAACCTTTTTTGAAAAAAAGGTTATCCCCCGGACCCCCTTCCTAAAAACTTGCATTTTAAGAAAGAGGGGAACAAAATGGGATATAGGATATGCACCCGGGCGCTTTGCAGGTCCTGATGGGAAGAAAACGGCTGGAAATCCCGGGTCCAGCGTCACGCTGGCCCCTTCCTGAAAACTTGCAGTTTAAGAAAGAAAAAGAAAAGAAGATGTGGGTCGTCCTGCAAAGGGCAGCGGCAGCGATTCCCAAAAAATGAAAAAAATTAGTGAGGTGCTCTTATGGTTAT
>CACYCG010000159.1 GCA_902772855.1 uncultured Ruminococcus sp. | reverse complement strand
TTATTCACTATTCATTATTCATTATTCATTAAGCCGCCATCGGCGGCGTTTCTCCCCCGGACCCCCTTCTAACCGGCCGCATCAGGTTCCCGCCGCCCCCCGGCGGCCAGAGGCGTTTTCATTCCTATTTTGAAAATTGATTTCCGTCACGCTGCTGGTGCTCCTTTCCTGACAACCGCTCTTTCGGGCAGGACAGAAAACCATCTCAGCAGCCTTATGTCCTTCAGCAGCGTAACGACGGGAGAACAGCCTCAGACAAACCCATTTTTCTGTTTTCGCTCTTCAGTTAGCCGCAGTCGGCGTTTCTGATTCAGAGGATGGTATTTGCTCTGATAGTATGGTATAATAGAAAAAATCCCGAAAAAGGATGAAGCGGATACGATGAAAAGAGGGAGCAAATGGCTGGCAGGGGTGATTTGTGCGGCGGTGCTGCTGGCACCGGAACTGTCGGCGGGAAGGGCGGCTTTTGCACAGGAGCCGGAGTATGCCTATCAGGAACGGCCGGACGGAACGGTGGAGATCACAAAATATCAGGGCGAGCAGCAGGAGGTGGTGATCCCGTCGGAGCTGGACGGAAAACCGGTGTCCGGCATCGGGGACCACGCCTTTTCAAATAACCGAAGCCTGACCTCTGTCACCATTCCGGAAAACGTGCACCGTATCGGCAGTTATACCTTCTGCCTGTGCGGGCAGCTTGCTTCCATTGACATTCCCGCCGGCGATCAGGAACTGGGAGAGTGGGCGTTCAGCGACACCAAATGGCTGAATGACCAGCCGGACGGCTGTGTGTACCTCGGAGAAAACGATCATATTTTTTACTGCTATAAGGGAACGATGCCGGAAAATACGACGATCACCGTTAAAGAAGGCACCACCCATATCGCCGGTGCTGCCTTTACCTTTGTGGACGGGGATATGGTGAACAGCTATCAGCAGCTCACGGCGGTGGAGCTTCCGCAAAGCGTGGTGTCCATTGGCAGAAGGGCGTTTCAGGAGTGCAGCCGGCTATCTTCTGTCACGATCCCGGACGGCCTGACCAGCCTGGGAGATATGGCGTTTTCCGCCGAACAGCCGTGGCTGGAGGGCTATGAGGACGGCCCGGTTTATCTCGGGAAGGTGCTGTTTTTCTACAAGGGCGACCGGTCATCCTACACCGAGCTGGACATCAGGCCCGGCACGACCGCCATCTGGCCACACGCCTGTCAAGAAAGCGAAAAGCTCCAGCGCCTGACCATCCCGGAGAGCGTGAAAACCATCGGGGACTGGGCTTTTGCGGACTGCGAAAGCCTGACTTCGGTGGAGCTCCCATTCGGGGTGGAAACGCTCGGTTATAAAGCGTTTACGTCCTGTACGGCGCTGACAACGGTCACCATCCCCGCCAGTGTGCTGGAGTGGGGGGGCAGCGTGTTCAATTGCTGCGATAACCTGAAAACCGTCTATTTCCCCGGAGGAAAGGAATCGTTCGGCCGCATGGTTATGGATGACTACGACCGGGAGGACATCGCTCCCTTTGCGGTGTTCCCGGAGCCTTCTCCGGAAAGCAAAGAGGAATCCTCAGAACCGGAAAGCAGGGGAGAGTCTTCGGCGCCGGAAAGCCGGGGAGAATCTTCGGCACCGGAAAGCGGGAAGGAATCTCTGACATCGGAAAGCCTTGCTTCCCGGAAGGCGCCGGAAGCAAAAACCTCCTCTGCGGCTGCGTCTTCACCGGACAGCCCGGAGAAACCAATAGGGTTACTCCCTGCGGTCCTCATCGGGGCGGGGGTGCTGATTGCAGGGGCGGCCGTCCTTCTCATCCTGATCCGCCGGAAGGTTTTCGGAAAGCCATGACAGACCTTTTGCCGACAAAAAAACGGGAATCCGCTTAATTGGGCGGGTTCCCGTTTTCCGTACTGTCAGAAACAGTTCTTATGCGGTTTTGGTCATAACAGCCATAGTGCCCTCTGCGTCGATGGCAAAGGCCAGAGTGCCGTCAGCCTGAAGTACCATTTCGTTCGGCGTACCGGTCTCATCGGTTACGACAATAGAACCGGTCTCGCTGATCGTATAGGTGTAAACCTGGGTGCCGGAGGCATTGACTACCTGGCAGTTGCCTTCTGCATCAAAGGTGTAAACAGCGTCCATGCTGCCGGCTTCCATTTCCATGGTAGCAGCCAACTGTTCGGGGGTCATCGCAGCGCCGGTATTAGCGACATAGGAAGTGATGGTCCACTCGCCGACATAGGGGTTCTCGGTGGTGGGTTCTTCGCTTTCGCCCTCACCGGATTCTTCGCCTTCAGCGGGCTCTTCGCTTTCAGCAGATTCTTCAGCGGAAGCAGCGCTCTCATCTTCTTTGCTTTCGTCAGCCTTGCTCTCATCGGCTTTGCTTTCGTCAGCTTTGCTCTCGGTCTTGCTTTCGGTCTTGCTTTCGTCAGCCTTGCTCTCGTCAGCTTTGCTTTCGGTCTTGCTTTCCTCGGTCTTGCTGGCAGCAGAGGAGGTAGAGGGAGCTTTGCTCTCGGTGGTGCCACCGTTGGAGCAGCCAGCCATAACGGAACCGGCCAGCAGGCAAGCCATCAGAATAACGGCAACTCTTTTTTTCATGATCATAGCCTCTTTCTTTATATAGTGTTGGTTCGGGCAGCCATGTGCGGCCGCATGATGACATTATAGAAAGAATAGAAAAGATTGTCAAGCAAATCGGGGAAGTCTCCTTTTTTATACAGGAAAAATCCACTATTTGCAAAAAGATGGGAGGCTGTAATTTCTTTTTTTTGGTGATTTTAGCAGGAGCTTTTTTATTAGAGAACGCTGCTCAGGAAATCCCGCAGCCGTTCGTTTCTGGGGTTGGCAAAGAACTCTTCCGGAGGAGCGTCCTCCTGAATTTTTCCCCCGTCAATGAAAATGACGCGGGAAGAGACCCCTTTGGCAAAGCCCATTTCATGCGTCACCACGACCATCGTCATCCCGGCCTCGGCCAACTGATTCATGATGTTCAGCACCTCGTTGACCATTTCCGGATCAAGGGCGGAGGTCGGTTCGTCAAACAGCATGACCTCCGGATTCATCGCCAGCGAACGGGCGATAGCCACCCGCTGTTTTTGTCCGCCGGAAAGCTGGGAAGGATACATATCCGCTTTGTCGGCCAGCCCCACCCGCTGCAGCAGCTCCATAGCTTTTTTTTCTGCTTCCGCTTTCGTCATCAGTTTCAGATGAACGGGGGCGAGCATGATGTTTTTCTTGACCGTCATATTCTGGAAGAGGTTGAACTGCTGAAACACCATGCCGATGCGTTCCCGCACCCGGCGCTGGTCGGTTCCCCGTTCGGTAATATCCTCTCCGTCAAAAAGGATTCGTCCGCCGGTGGGTTCTTCGAGCAGGTTTAAGGAGCGGATAAAGGTAGACTTGCCGCAGCCGGACGGGCCGATCACGGAAATGACCTCGCCTTTGTGGATCTCCATCGTAATGCCGTTCAAAACGGTATTGTCGCCGAAGGCTTTCACCAGGTTTTCCACCCGGATCAGCACTTCTCCGGGCTGTCTGTCGGTTTTTGCCGCCGGGACCTCTGGTTTGGAAAGGGCGAC
This sequence comes from uncultured Ruminococcus sp., assembly GCA_902772855.1. Taxonomy (GTDB): domain Bacteria; phylum Bacillota; class Clostridia; order Oscillospirales; family Acutalibacteraceae; genus UBA1213. The sequence goes on along the minus strand of CACYCG010000159.1, from coordinate 5,097 downwards.
AGGCGCCGTATCGGCGGCAGGCGTGTCCGGCTGTTTGGAGATGCTGACAGGAGCTGTCTTTTTCTTTTTACCTTTCATTTTTCTTCAACCTCTTTTCCAAAGCAGATACCCCCGCCGACAGCAGGACCACAATAAACAGATAGATCAGCGCCACAGCGATCAAGGGCAGGAAGGCTTCGTAGGTGACGCTGCGGATAATATCGCCGCCCCGGGTGAGGTCCATCAGGCCGATGTAGCCGGAGATGGAGGTTTCTTTGAGCAGGGAGATAAACTCATTTCCGAGCGCCGGCAGCACGTTTTTGAACGCCTGCGGCAGAATGACTTTTGTCATGGTGGTGGGGAAGCTCAGGCCCAGACTTTTTCCGGCCTCAAACTGGCCGGGGTCGATGGACATAATGCCCGAACGCACCACTTCGGACACATAGGCGGCGGAGTTCAGTCCGAAAGCGATGACCGCCACCACTACTTTGTCGATATTCACACTGGCAAAGATGACGTAATAAATGATCAGAAGCTGGACCATAGCCGGAGTTCCCCGGATAATGGTGATGTAGAGTTTGGCGATCAGATTCAGCACGGGGACCGAGCCGTTCTTGTCATAGGCCACCCGGATAATAGCCAGCAGGAAGCCCAGGGCCAGCCCGATGAGCATGGCAAAAAAGGTGATCTTCAGGGTATTCCAAAGGCCCTTTGTCAGATACATCCACCGGTCGTCTTTGACAAAGTTGTCGTAGAGGCGCTGCAGGAAGTCGGGCATGGCGTTTTCTTCTTCCACAGCGGCGGCAGCGGAAGCGGCGGCGGTTTTCGGGACTAAAAACACCTGTTCCACCGTCAGATACGGCTGCGTATAGGCCAGTCCGTCCTTTGCTTCTTTTGAAGTTTCCAGACCCGCCAGCGCTATATCGGCTTTGCCGCTTTGCACGGCTTTTTTGAGTTCATCTGCAGAGGCAGCCTCTTCAAACCGGACTGTTTTTCCCAGACGATCGGCGATGGCATAGGCTATTTCCCGGTCGAGGCCCAGATCGGTATCCTCCTGATGATAGTAATAGGGGCTGTTGTCGGGCAGCACCGCCACCACGAGAGCCTCTCCTTTCTGCAAAACGGGTGTGTAATGCTTCCCTTCCTCGCCCTCTTTGGCGGGGAGATAGGTTTCGAGGAGCTGTTCGGAGATCCCCTGCTTGCGGATGTCCCCGATGGCCCGGTTGATCTCGGAGAGCAGTTCGGTGTTGTCTTCTTTGACAGCGGCCGAAAACTGCTGAGAAGAGACAGTGCCTTCAGCGACGGTCAGCTTTTTGTATTTTTCCAGAAAAACGGGGGTCATATGTTTGTCCAGCAGAACTCCGGCCAGTTTTCCCCGGTTCAGGGAAAACACGGCGTCGCTGGTTTTGTCGTATTCTTTTACTTCCGATGCCTTCAGGCTTCCGGCTGTTTCAGCGGCAGCGGAACCTTTGGTGACGCCGATCTTTTTCCCTTCCGGGTCAAAGGAAACCGGAGCAGAAGAGGATTCTTCGGAGCTTTCCGCTGTGATCTTCGTTTCGGCGCCGGTTTCCTCTGCAAAAACAGGCAGGGAGAAACAGCAGGACAAAGCGGCGGCCGACAGCAGCAGCGCCGTCAGTCTGGCAATTTTTATCTTCATGTATTTGCATCCTCCCATGGTATGGAGAAAGCGGACAGTCCCACATGGCTGACAAAGGACTGCCCGTTTTCCGAATCGTTTTGCGTATCTGCTTATTTCTTGACGATAATGACCTGAGTAGAGGAGGTGTAGCTATCGGAGAAATTGATCTGCCTCTTTCTGTCCTCGGTAACGGTGAATCCGGCCAGACCAATATCGGCCTTGCCGCTGCTGACGGCATTGATGATGGAATCAAACTCCATATCCTCCACCTTCAGGGTCTTTCCGAGTTTGTCGGCGATAGCCCGGCCGATCTCCACGTCGATGCCGACGATCTCAGCCGCCTCGTAATATTCATAGGGCGGGAAAGCAGCGTTGGTCGCCATGACGAGGGTCTCGTCGCTCTTAACGGTCTGCACATAGTGGTAATCAGAGGCCGCAGCGCCGTCTTCGGGAATATAGGTGGCGATGATCTTATCGAGGGTGCCGTCCTTTTTCAGCTCGCTCAGAGCGGCATTGACTTTATCGAGCAGATCGGTATTATCCTTTTTGATGACGGCCGCATATTCTTCTTCGGTGAAATCCTCATCAAGGATCATCAGGCTGTCGTTCTGCTTGACAAATACTTTGGCGGGCTGTTCGTCGATGATGACGCAGTCAGCCTTGCCCTGCACGACGGCCATCACCGCATCGGCGCCCTTGTTGAACTCCTGCACGTCAGCGCCTTCCACGTCTTTCGCATAGATAGCGCCGGTGGTGCCGAGCTGCACGGCGATCTTCTTGCCCTTGAGGTCATCTACGGTTTTGATCCCGGAGGAGGATTTAGCCTCTCCTTCCGAAGCGGAAGCGGTAGAAGCGGTGGAAGCAGCGGTGCTTTCCGTTTTCGAGGCGGTGCCGCCGGTAGTGCCGCAGCCGCTGAGCATTGCAGCCGCCAGACCCATTGTACAAACAAATGCCAGTACCCGTTTTGTGTTCATGTTCCTATCTCCTGTCCATAAAAAATAGTAGATGGCTCTGCGAAGCGTCCCGCCTCGTAAAACACCATACTTTGTAAGTATAGCATATCATGAAACGGGAATCAACTGATTTTCTGAAGTTTTTCGGGCTTTCCGGATGTTTTGCAAAGGAAAGCGGCGCCGTCCGGAAACGGTGCCGCTTTTGGCTTATGATTCTTTGTATTCCGAAAGAGCGGAATAGGCTTTGGTGTAAAAGCTGTAGATGGATTCGGCGCTGCTGTCTGTCGGGATCTCCACCTGATCGCCGAACGTGCCGATCTTCATCAGGCGAGGGGTCTCGCTGTCCTGATAGATGAGGGCGTAGACGGTGGTGGAACCGTTGCGGCCTTCTTCTCCAGCGGTGTTGAACGCTGCCTTTTCGTTCACCTGTGAAAGCTGAGAATAGATCAGCTTCATATTGCCCGGAAGAATAAAATCGCTGCCCTCTAATTTGGCAAATCCGGCATAGGCTTTGGCATACACTTCGTCATCGGAGATGCTCAGGGACGTGCCGGCTAAATCGAAGGGATAACGTTTGCCGTCCTTATCCACAAAAGCCCCCTTCAGGTCATGGATCTTGCCGCCGTTGCGGAACACCTCCATCAGCACAAGCTGATCCTTGATTTCCACTTCCGGATTGCCGCTTTGTTCAAAGGCGGAGCTGCTTTGCGGGTTCGGCACCTGGGTGCGGATATCGCTGCGGGCCACGTTCAAAAGGATGACCACCACGACTGCGGCGATCAGAATTCCGACGGTACTGAACAAAAGCACTTTCATTTTATTCATACGGTTTCACCCTTTCTGAGCCGCTCGGAAAGATCGGTTCTTTTCTGTATTCATTGTAGCAGAAGAAGGGATTTCTGTCAAAGGATTTTGCAAAGAATTCCGAAAAACCGGAAAACACCGGCCCCGCTGCCGCAGAGACAGTCGGGACCGGTGTATTTTCACCAGGTCAGAAAGGGGTTACGGTGCAGAAATGCGGGTGCCGCAGTTTGCACAGAAGATCGTTCCCGGATCCAGAGAAGAACCGCAGATGGGGCAGAACTTCGGAGTTGTCGGGTTGGACGGGGTGGGGATCTTCTTCTTCGTGATGGTGGGCAGATCATTCGGCGTCAGTTCCGGAATCCGGTTTTCGCCGTCGTCTGTTTCCGTTTTGACCGTTTCGGGTTTCGGCTCGGGGGGTTCCGGAGCCTCTTCCTTCGGTGCGGGCGCTGCCGGAGCCGCCGGAGCTGTCGGAGCTGTCGGAGCTGTCGGAGCTGTCGGAGCCGTCGGCGCTGCCGGAGGAGTGGGAACGACCGGAGCCGCCTGAACGGGAGGCTGGCCGGCTTGGGGGGTTCCGTTTGCGCCCGGGTAGACCGGGTAACCCGGCGCCGCCTGAGGAACGGGCTGCTTGCGGGGCTTGTTCAGCACGCCGGCGATCACAGCCGCCACCGAAACGGGCACGAGCAGGAGAACCGCCATCAGGATCAGACAGGTGATCCAGATCTGCGAGCCGTTTGCCTGCCAGTTGTCAAGGACCGGATTGAACCAGTAGGTCTGCTTGACAGCCATTTCCACTTTTTTCTTTTCAGCAGGAACTTCGAGAGAACCCTGCTGGAGGGTTTCGGCGCATTTCCAGGTGTAGGAATCGGGTTCCATGCTGTCGATCGTGGTTTTTCCCTTGGCGCTGGCGGTGACGGAATACTGGTATTCGCCCTCACGGTACAGGTCAATGCGTTTTCCGGCGAGGGAATCGCCGAAGTCCACACTGGCGTCAACGGTTTTGGTCACTTCGATTTTTTCAATGGAACCAACGATGGCATCGGTCATGGAGGAGGCGTCTTTGGCGGTGGTGTAATCGCCGCCGGTAGCCTTGGCGATCTTTTCAAAGGCGTCGAGGGTGGAGGAGCCGGTGTTGATGGAGAACACAGAGATCTCGCTGTCTGCTCCCACATCGAGGGCTTCCTTGGAGGTCTCTTCGCCGTCAATGTGAATGTCGGCTTCCATCAGGGCGAGGAGGACCTTATCGAGGGTGTAGCCGGTTTCCGGTTCGGGATCGAGCGGACCGGCATCGCCGATAACAATGATGACTTTTTTCGCATCGGCGCGCCAGTCAAGGTCAATGGACGTCATCAGTCCGGAAAACAGCGTTTCTTCTTTGTCGCCGCCGTAGCCCAGCGTCAGGCCGTTGATAGCTGCCTGCACCTTGCTGTCGTCGTCGGTGAACTGAAGCTGGATCTTGGAGGGGTAGTCTTTTTCATTCTTGGTGCGGCTGGCAAAATCACGGTAATCCACCAAGGCGACCCGGTAATCACTGGTTTTATCCGAAAGGGAACCGAGGATACGGGTCATGTTGTCTTTTGCATTCTGGATGTGGGAGCCCATGGAGCCGGTGGTATCCACGACAAAGCAAAGGTCGAGGCCGCCGGAGGATTTTCCGCCCGGGACGACCACAACAGGCTTCGTGGAGCCGGTCTTTTTGGATTTCAAAGCGGTTTCCACGGCTAA
>CACYCG010000158.1 GCA_902772855.1 uncultured Ruminococcus sp. | reverse complement strand
TCCTTTCAGGGGGGGTTATCCGTACCGGCGCTGCCGGCGTTTGCGTACCCGCACCAGGCGGGATTCAATGATTTCTCCGTCCAGATACACATTGTTCTGGTACACGGTTTCTTCCCGCTCCATCAGGGCAACGATGCGCCCCAGCAGCCGAACGACCTCCGGGTCCCCGCTGCCGATCATGCCCTGCAATTTCGACAGCGGCGAGACCACCTCCGGGTCATGAGAGGCGCCCTTGTTGTCGCCCACCATCGCCAGCGTGGGAGCTTTCACCAGACCGCCCTTTGCTAATTTCGGGATTTGCGGAACGGGGATCGTATTGATTCCGGAAAATGGCGGTCCAATGTTCTTGATGGAGGACAAAATCGAATTCAAGCTCTCCAGCGGTTCGGAAATAACGGTGTTGATGCCGTCAATAAGGCTGTTCACAGCGGATTTGAAGATATCGCCCATAGCGCTTTGAATGCCGCTGAATACCTCCCCACCCTTGCTGAACAGTCCGACAATGCTGTTCCACGCTCCGGTAAACTGTGAGACCAGCCATTCCTTGGCGGTGCTGAAGGCGTTTTTGATACCCTTCCAGATCTTCTCAAAGAAGCGCACCGCTCCGTCCCATGCGTTTTGGATACCGTCCCATACCTGAGAAAACAGCGCTCCGATGGAAGAAACCACCCCGCTGACCCGTTTCCACACGGTGGACAGCGCCAGCAAAATTGCCGCCCAGATCATCTGAAGAACTCCGACAATGATTTTCAAAAGCCCCCCGAGCAAATTGACGAGAGCGCTGCAAAAGCCCGAAAAAACACCGGTCAGAGAGTTCCACATTCCACGGAATATCTCCCCGATGCCGCTGCACGCTTTCTCCCAGTTGCCGGTAAACACGCCGGTGATAAAATCTATCAGCCCGGAGAGCGACTGAAGCACCCCGCTGATCACGCCGGTGATAGCGGTATATACCCCCTGCACCGTGCCGAGGACGATATCCACTACTCCCGAAACGGCGGGTCCGATGTTCTGCACCACCCAATCCACCACGGGTTTGATCTGTTCCTTCCACAGGAGAATGACGGCGTCGCCGACGGATTTCAGCAGTTTCAACAGATTCTGAAACACCGGGCGCACGCTTTGACGCATGGCGCTGAGTTTGCTGATGATGTTGTCGGTGGCGGGTTTGATTGCCTGAGTATAGAGGGTCAGCGCAGCGCTCCCTACATCACCGAGCAGGCCGCACAATTCGGAAAACGTTTTCTGCACGCCGCTGTCAGACCACCAGGAGGAAATATCCTCTCCGATGTCCTTTAGCGCCCGTCCGAATTCCGATGTGATTTGATTAACAGTATGCTGCACCCCATCTAAAGCGGTGCCGAGAGCGTCGCTGTTATCCTTTGCCCATTGATCAGCTTTTTCGGCAGCGATGGCGAAGGCACCGGAAAGCGTTTCCCCGACCGCCCCCGCAAGAGTCGTCACACCGGATAAAAGAGAAACGATCGCCGCCTCGGTGCCGGGACGCATACGCTCCATGGATTCATTCACCACGTCAAAAAGCGTGCCGAGCAGCTCTGTGCAGGAATCTATGGCGCTGCTGAGGTTGTCGGTAATGTCGGTGATCGTCTCCGCTATCCGGTCCTTATCCTCCCGCAGCCACTCCGCCACGCCGCCGGAGATCGTTTGCAGCCCGTTCCCTGTCGTGCGGATAAGCCCTCCGAGCAGGGTCCCCAGATAGTTCAGCTCACTTTCGGAAACCTTCCGCATACCGGCAAACGCCGCCTGTGCAATAGGCTGCAAATCATGAAAAATAGAATGAAAATTGTCTGCGATTTTTTGAAAGGAAACAGATTCCACCTGCTGCTGAAAGGAATCCAGTGCCCGGCTCAGTCCTGTTTCCTGCAATAGTTTTTGCAGCAGCTCTTTCAGGGCGGCGATTTTGCTTTCGATACGGCTCACGGCATTATCCGCTTCAGAGAGCGCCGCTGTCGGAAGCGCCGCCGAAGCAGAGGACGCACCGGCGGCATCTGTATCACTCTCAGACGATGACAAGATATTAAGCTGGTCAAATCCCGCTGTTGCCTTTTTGAGCTTTTTGGCGGACTCGGCAGCGGCGTCCATACTTTCCGCACCGTCAGCGGCACCCTCAGACAGCGCCGAAAGCGCCTCCGGCTGCGACAGATCCCAGTGGAACAGCGCCGCCAAATGTGTAATAGCGCTTTGGGTGTACACCGTCAGCTCCTGAATGGCAGCGGTCAGACGCTTGACAGCAGCGGTGGCGAGCTTGAGCATTGGCTGTCCGATGACCGCTTTTAGCTGCCGCCATGCTTCCTTCAGGTTGCCGGTCACGTTTTCCCAGCCCTCGGATTCTCTGGCGGCCTGTCCCAGCGCACCGCTGAGCCGGTTGGCGTCCTTCACCATCTGGAGCAGGACAAGCTGTTTTTGCGCCTCCGACAAATCCCGGAACGATTTGCCGTAGAGTTTGTTTGCCGCTGTGTTCCGGGTCGTCTCCGTGCAGGAAAGCCCCAAAGCGGCATCGTTGGCATAATTGCCTTTGAGAAATGATTTCAGGCTGGCGGCGGTGTCTTCGAGGCTCCGGTCATAATAGGCGGCGCTGTCGGCTGTCACCTGTAACGCCTCCTGCATCATGTTCAAAGCGGTCACGCTATCCATGCCGCCGGTTTTGGCAAAGGCGTAAATAGCTGTGCCGACTTCCTGCAGGCGGGTCTCCATAATGCCGCTTTCCTTTGCCACCTGATGCATGGCGCTTTTTGCCTGTGCTTCCAGCGCTCCGAACGTCTGCGCCATCTGAGCATTGGCGGCATTGACTTTGGCGGCTGTTTCAATGCAGTCCTCTGCGAATTTTTTCAGCATAGCAGCAGAAAACGCCGCCGCTATGGCAGCCCCCAACTTTGTCAGCGGTGCCTTGAGCTGACCGCCCAGCCCTTCAATTTTGTGCAGAAGCGGTTTTTCGTTGCCGGTGATATCCACCGAGATCCGCCCCACTGCGTCATTTGCCACTGTATCACCCGCCTTTTCGGAACATCTCCACTAATTCTTGCAGAAATGTGTCCCGTTCTTTCGCTACGTTTGCCGTCTCCTGGCAGCCTTTGCTGCGCCGGATCCAATCGTTCCGGATCTTATGCTGTACCTTCGTGAAATGCCGGATAACGTTTCTGTCCGTTTCGCTGCGGATCCGCACCATGCGAACAAGCGGACTGTCTGCTGACAGCCCGCCCAGCAACGCCGCAAATTCGTCCCACGTCATGCTTTTGAAATCATCGGAATAAATGCGAACCCCGTACTCCGACAAAAAAGAACTGACGATCAGGTCAAAATCGTCGGTCAAGTCGTAGTACGGGTCACCGCTTCCCCCTCGCTGTCACCCGTCACGAGCGAAACAGCGGCTTCGATAAACGTCACGAAATCCCCGAACGAAAGCTCTAAAGCGCTGAGCTTTTCCCTCTCGGTTTCCGGCACCAGCAGCTCTACAATTTCCGTCAGCGCTGCCGGGTTATCGGACAGATCATCGAGTTTCGGAAGGATTTCCAGCATGGCGACAGCGCTGTTGTTGATGGTGACAGCGGTATCTCCGATGATAACCGCCGGTTTTTCCTCAAAATGCAGTTTTTCGGTAATGTTAATCGTTTTCATCAGTCAGTTCCTCCCATCAGCCGGTCACGGTGGGCTTGCCGTTGCTCATCACTTCAAATTCCAGCGGCGCCACGCCCGTGCTGTCCGCCGAACCGAGCGCCGTGACATTGATCACCGCTCCCGCAAACTTGACCACTGTCCCATCCGGGAACGTCCATTCCACGTCGGCTTCGCTCTCCCGACCGTTTTTGAACGCCAGACCAGCCACAAAATCGTTGCCGGTGTCCCCAATATTCCGCTTACCGGAAATGGAAATGGTCACGCCCTTGCCGGTTTTCAGGCGGCGTTTCCAGCCCTCGGTTTCAAACGGCGTCCATTCCTCCACACCGTCATCGAACGCCACGGAAAACGATTCCATATCGGCGATCGTGTTCAGCGTCTGAGCGCCCGCTGTGCCGATTTTGAATTGATTTTCATAACAGGGATATACACCCGAAGTAACAGACATATTCACTCATTCCTTTCATAATAAATCTCCAGTTCGATCACCCACTCATACACCCCGCTGTCATCGGTATCGATGCTGACCGGTTCGGCCTGAAGCAGGCGAAGAAAATACACATGGATGCCGTCCATATTAAACGAAGAAACCGCCCGGAGCTTCCGATACAGCTCATAGGCGGCTTTTTCCGATTCGTCCTGATTCCGGTTCCAGTGCAGCTTCAGCGAGATTCGTTTCACCTCATAGCCGGACGCCTGTCCGAGCGCCCTTGTGGGCGGGCGGGGAGAGAGCTGGAACACCCCGAGCGATTTTTCCTTACGGTCCATTTTGCCGATGTAGTAATGCTCGGCGGCGCTCAGCGTTTTCACCCATTCCCTGATCTGCGACAAATAGATCATGAAAGCCCCCCATTTCTGTGATACAAACGCTTGAAGGTGTTTGCACAAAAATCCTGTTTCGTGCCGCCCGGAAGCCAGTCCTCAAACCAATGGTCTTTGGCGTGGGGGTTGCCGTCATGGCGCACCCTTTTCCGGTAAGTCCCGTTTGTCCCGGTGACGATCTCCACCGATTCCCACGGCTGCCGGTGAAAGCGCACGCCATCTGGATTGAAGTATACCCTCCGGGCATAGGGTGTCTGATGCACCAGTCTGACCGTTCCCGATCGGGCGTCTTTATCGTCCACAAAGAACGATTCGTTTTGCAGATTGCCGGTATCCCTCGGCACCACCTGCGCCTGCTGCACTTCTGTTTTTAAGGCTTCCGCTGTCTGCGTCAGGGACACAGCCGTTGCCCTTGTCAGTTCTCGGAGACGCTGGCGGTAAATGGTGACGGTCGATTTGACTTTCATAGAACATCCAACCTCGTGAAATTAACTGTGCCGTCCGGGTTCCGGGCTTTTTCTCCGCTGACGATACGGCGCAAAGCGCCGAACACCACCGCCTCCCCGGAAGACAGCTCCGGAAGGGACGGCGCTATATCACCGGGGAAATACGCCCGCCCGCTCAGGCGCACTTCGTGCATTTGTTTAGTGTCATAGGATCTGCCGCCGCTTTGGAAATTGCATTTTCCCACAAAGACCGCTCCCGCCTGCGGTGCGCCGTCCTCGGAGATGTCTTCCCCGTAGAGGGTCACGGAGATAGGCGTTTCACACAGGCGGACAAGACAAGGATAGGTCATTTTCCCACCCCCGCATAGCAAAGCCCCGTTTGCAGCAGCAGATCATAGGTACTGCGCCGCAGCACCACCCCGCCGATGCAGGTGACATTCAGCCCCTCTCCGAACTGCATGGAAACGCCGTTGATGGAATAGGCAGAGAAGGAAGAGGAAAGCAGATCCTTGTTTTCAAAGGCAAAGTCCGCCAACTCGGCGCATACCTCCCGAATGATCTCCTGCTGAAACGGCGTTAAAGCCAAAAAGCCCGCCGCTGTGATCCGGTTGCGGGTCAGACTGTCGATCTGGCGGCTGGCGGCAAGGAGATAGCGCCCGGCGTCTTCCGGCGGAATGGTTCCGTCTATAAGGGCGTATTCCTCGGCGCTCAGATACGGCTGAACCATAGTGCTGCCTCCTTACGATGCGCTGTACTCCGTGGTATCCACGTCCGCATAAATGCTGTCGATCTGTCCGTCCTTGCCGTTCGGGAAGGTGAACACATCGGAGAGCGCCCGGTTCTGGTAGAGATACCCGTCCCCTTTGGTGTGCGAACCGGGAGCAAAGTAATAGATGGAGCTGATCTTCGGTACGACCTTTGTGGTCAGCGGGGTAGCAATCAGGACGTTGATCTTATGCGCCGCAGCAGTGACCAGCTCGTAATAGTCGTCAATGTCGGAAACGCTGGGCGAAGCTACGGCGGTATAGGTGCTGCCGCTTTTGGTGTAGTAGGTCTTGCCGGTCACCAAGGCGGTGTCGGCGGTCTTTTGGTAAGTGTTGACGCTGGGGGCAAAGCCGCCGTCTGCGGGGTCAAAGTCAAAGCTGTCGTAAAACCGCTCGTCGTCGATAACTTCCATCACCGATACGCCGTCAATATCCGTGACCCTCGTATGAATCCCCATTCCGCCCTCTGCGATCTGGGTCATTTCGATTTTGCGGGTAAACTCTGTGGACTGCTCCAGCAGGTCCATAATGGCAGAGGTCACATACATAACGAGCGACCCGTCACCCCGGTAGCGCCGGAGCTTGCCGGCAGCCAGAAACCCTTTGAGCTTTCCGAAGACGTTTGCTTTGGTGTAAGCCGAAGAAGCGGTGCTGCTGTGGTAAGAAGGCAGGGACTGCGCCTTCTGCGCCACCTTGGAGAAGAACAGCGCATCGGTTTCCGGGGAAGCCTGCGTCTGCTCAAAGATCCGGGAGATATTCTGAATGGAAGCAGTGGCGTTGGTTTCGTCCACGTCTGCTTTGTCCACCAGAAACTCCACGTCACGGTCATGCGTCAGGGTAAAGGGTACGTCCGTCTGGCTGTAGCTGCCGCTGTTCCAGCCGCCGTTTCGGCTGTGGCTCTTATAGCCGGAGGTGCTCATCTGCGTAAAATGGAAGGTTTTTCCGTCTAAAAAACGCACGTTGGTGGTCAAAAACGGACTGCACAGTGTTTCCTGAATCCGGGTTTCGAGCAGTTCGGGTTCCCAGCGTTCTGCATAGTTAAGAGTTGGCATTATTCAAATCCTCCTTAATGATTATAATTGGTTCTGTTCCAGCGTTTGGAAGCCGGAGCCGGTTTCGGCTGGCTTCCGCCTTCGGGCAGGTCGGCGCCAATCTTGATGCCGCCTGTAGCGCCGCTTGCTTTCCATGCCGGGTATTTTTTTACCACCGATGCCAGCGCCTGCGCCACGTCCACGCCGTCCCTCCGGGCAGCGCTCTCGGCCAGCGTGACCGCATCTTCGATCACGTCCGGCAGCAGTCCCAGCTTCAGCGCTTCAAGCTGCAGTTTCAAGCGGCTGTTCTCCTGCCGGAGCTGTTCCTCGGCACTCTCCTCCGGGGGGTTCGGCTCCTCTGCTTCTTCCGGGGGCGTCGATTCCGGCTTGGCGGGAGGCGCTTCCGGGGTCTCCGGAGCAGGGGGTTCTTCCGGGGTTTTCGGAGAAGGGGTCTCCTCCGGGGTTTCCGCCTCTTCCGGCGATGTTGGAGCGTCCGGTTTTTTTGCCTCTTCCGGGCGTTCCTCGTCGGGCTTCTGTTTCTCTTCCATGAGTGGGGTCCTCCTTTCTGTTTTTCTGCCGGTTTCGGGCGGGTTTACCCGTCATCCGGCATCCCCGCCAGTGCCGCCTGACTGTCTCTCATGATTTCGTCCATATGCTCACCTCCTTGCTATGTCAGATACCGGGCATCCACAAAAGCCG
>CACYCG010000157.1 GCA_902772855.1 uncultured Ruminococcus sp. | reverse complement strand
CCGCCTTCTCTTCATCAGGTACAAGTTTTTGAAAAGGGGGTCTGGGGGAGAATCCCCCAGATACGGGGTGCAGCGCCGCCGCTGCCGCTGCTGCCTGGGTTTACAAATGGGGGAGGATTTGGTATAATGGAGCTATCATGAAAATGGAGGGATCGCTGTGGAAGCGTACAAACAGGAGTTTATTGAGTTTATGGTCGATTGCGGGGTGCTGAAGTTCGGGGACTTTGTTACGAAAAGCGGAAGAAAGACGCCGTTTTTTGTCAATACCGGGTTTTACCGCACCGGCGCACAGCTTCGCAGGCTGGGCGGCTATTATGCACAGGCTATCAAAGAAACCTTCGGGCTGGATTTTGACGTGCTGTTCGGGCCGGCCTATAAAGGCATTCCGCTTTCCGTGGCCGCTACGATCGCCCTGAGCGAGCAGTACGGCGTGGATATCCGCTACTGCTCCAACCGCAAGGAGATCAAGGACCACGGGGATAAGGGGATCCTGCTCGGAAGCCCGATCACGGACGGCGACCGGGTGGTCATCATTGAAGACGTCACCACCGCCGGAACGTCCATCGAGGAGACCCTGCCGATCATCCGGGCACAGGGTCAGGTCACCCCGGTGGGGCTGGTGGTGTCTGTGGACCGCATGGAGCGTGGGCAGGGGACAAAGTCTGCCCTGAAGGAGATCGAAGAAAAATACGGCCTGAAAACAACGGCTATCGTGACCATGCAGGAAGTGATCGAGCACCTGTATAATCGGGAATATAACGGCCGCATTGTTATCGACGACAGCCTGAAGGCTGCTATCGACGCTTATTATGAGCAGTACGGCGCTCTCTGATGCTCTCGCAGAAAGCACAGGCAAACGGGCAGGGCGGGACCGGGTTTCCGGCCATCACTAAAATTAACAATATTTTCGGAGCGTTCCTGTCGGATTTGTCAAAAAAATAAATCCTTTCAAGAATCCCTTGCTTAAAAAAGGCTTTCGATGTATAATGAAAATGATTTTTTGGGCTTCTTTTTTGCGGCCCGGATCAGATGGAGAGGAGTCATTAGAAATGGAAAAAACAGAACAGCTTTATGAAGGAAAAGCCAAAAAGGTGTTTGCCACCGCCGACCCGTCCCTGTGCATTGTGGAGTATAAGGACGACGCTACCGCTTTCAACGGGTTGAAAAAAGGAACCATTCTCGGAAAGGGCATTGTGAACAACCGGATGTCCAATTTCATGTTCCGCCTGCTTGAAGCCAAGGGCATTCCCACCCATTATGTGGAGGAGCTCAGCGACCGGGAGACCGTGGTCAAAAAAGTGAAGATCGTTCCGCTGGAAGTCATCATCCGGAACAAGGCCGCCGGCTCCATGGCCAAGCGTCTGGGACTGGAAGAAGGCACCGAACTGAAAACCACCGTGCTGGAGTTTTCCTATAAAGACGATGCTCTGGGCGATCCGCTGATCAATTCCTACCATGCGGTGGCCATCGGCGCCGCCACCTGGGAAGATATTGAAACCATCAGCAAAATGGCTCTTGATGTCAATACATATATGAAAGAGTTTTTTGCCAGCGTCGGCGTGGAGCTGATCGACTTCAAGCTGGAGTTCGGCAAAACACCGGACGGCACCATTGTGCTCGCAGATGAGATCTCTCCCGACACCTGCCGTTTCTGGGATATCCATACGCATGAAAAACTGGACAAGGACCGCTTCCGCCGGGATATGGGCGGCGTGGAAGAGGCCTATGCCGAAATGATGAGAAGAATCGGCCTGGGTGAGTGATCTTCGGTCCTGAGCAGCAAGCAGCCGCCGGTTTCGGGAAATGGGACGGCGGGCTGCTTCTCCGATTGAGAAAGATGGATGGTGAATTCTTTGCGTATTGATTCAAAGGAGTATTTCTCCGAGGAACTGCACGAGGAATGCGGCGTTTTCGGCATTTTCGGGGACGACGGTGTTTCGGTGGCTCATGCCTGTTACAACGGACTTCTGGCTTTGCAGCACAGAGGTCAGGAAAGCTGCGGCATAGCGGTCAACGACAGGGGCGTTGTGTCCGGTTATAAAAATATGGGCCTGGTCAGTGAGGTGTTCAGCCGGGAAGTGCTGGATTCTCTCACCGGTCAGATGGCGATTGCCCATGTCAGATATTCAACGGCAGGCGGCAGTGTGCGTGAAAACTCACAGCCGCTTGTTATGCGTTATGTGAAAGGCACGCTGGCGATTGCCCACAACGGCAATCTGACCAATGCCTATGAAGTGAGAAAAGAACTGGAGCGCCGCGGGGCGATTTTCCAGACAACGATCGATTCCGAGGCGATCGCTTACCTGATCGCCCGGGAACGCCTGTCAACCGATTCTGTGGAGGCAGCCGTGGGGCAGGCCATTTCACAGATTGAAGGCGCCTACTCCCTGTTAGTGATGAGCCCGCAGAAGCTCATCGCCGTGCGTGACCCGCATGGATTCCGGCCGCTGTGCATTGGCAAACTCGGCAGCAACTGGGTGTTTGCCTCGGAGACCTGCGCCCTGTCCGCCTGCGGAGCGGATTTTGTGCGGGATGTGGAGCCCGGCGAGATGGTGATCGTTGATGAGGAAGGGATCCATTCCGTGAAGACCGGCTGCCCGCAGCCGCCCCGCAGATCTCTGTGCGTGTTTGAATACATTTATTTTGCCCGCACCGATTCCGTTATTGACGGCATCAGCGTCTACCAATCCCGCAAAGAGGCCGGGCGGATCTTGGCAAGGGAGTTCCCGGTGGAAGCCGATATCGTGATTGGCGTGCCTGAATCCGGCATTGACGCTGCCATCGGCTACAGCGAGGAATCCGGAATCCCGTATGAAAAAGGGATCGTGAAAAACGGCTATATCGGCCGCACGTTCATCAAGCCGACTCAGAAGGAACGTGCCAGCAGCGTGCGCCTGAAGCTCAACCCCTTGGGGGCCGAACTGCAGGGAAAGCGAGTGGTGGTCATTGACGATTCTATCGTCCGGGGAACCACCTGTGACCGCATTGTGCGGATGCTGCGGGAGGCGGGCGCCAAAGAAGTGCATCTTCGCATTAGCTCCCCGCCGTTTATCTGGCCCTGTTTTTACGGGACGGATATTCCCAGCCGGGATGAGCTGATCGCTGTGAAGCATACGATCGAAGAGATTTGCGAACTGACCGGAGCGGATTCTTTGGGATTTTTCCCGCCGGAAAAATTAGGAGAAATGCTTTTCGGACAGAACACCGGTTTTTGCGATGCCTGTTTTTCGGGGAACTATCCCACGAGCATCCCGGCCAAGCTGTTGGCGGGAAAGGAAAGAGGCGGCGTGGAGTTTGACAAAAAACCCCCTGCCCCCTGCGTGGGCAAACAGGAAGAGCAGAGCCAGCTCTGAACCCCTATCATGAAAACCTGATTCAAAAAGGAGAACTGACCCATGAGAGATACCTACGAATCCCCGCTGTCCTCCCGCTATGCGGATCCGGAGATGAAATACCTGTTTTCTCCGGATAAAAAGTTCAAGACCTGGAGAAAACTGTGGATTGCCCTGGCGGAAGCCGAACAGGAACTCGGCCTGCCCATTACACAGGAACAGATCGACGAACTGAAAGCCAATGCGGATAACATCAATTATGAAGAGGCGGAAGCACGGGAAAAAGTGGTGCGCCATGACGTCATGTCGCACGTCTACGCCTACGGCCTGCAGTGCCCGAAAGCCAAGGGCATTATCCATTTAGGGGCGACCTCCTGCTATGTGGGGGATAATACGGATATTATTATCATGACGGAAGCCCTGAAATTAGTGGAGCGCAAACTGGTCAATGTCATCCGGCAGCTTTCCCGCTTTGCCGATGCCTATAAGGATTTGCCGACGCTGGCATTTACCCATTTTCAGCCCGCCCAGCCGACCACGGTGGGCAAGCGGGCCACTTTGTGGATCCAGGACCTTTTGATGGACTTAGAAGACGTGCGCTACCTGATCGGCGGCATGAAGCTGCTGGGCTGCAAGGGAACCACAGGCACACAGGCCAGCTTTTTGGAGCTGTTTGACGGCGACCACGAAAAATGCCGCCGCATCGACCGGCTCATCGCTGAAAAAATGGGCTATCAGGACTGCTTTGCGGTGTCCGGGCAGACCTATTCCCGGAAACTGGACAGCCGTGTGGTCAGCGTGCTGGCCGGGATCGCTCAGAGCGCTTCCAAGTTTTCCAATGATATCCGGCTGCTGCAGCACCTCAAGGAAATCGAAGAGCCCTTTGAGAAAAACCAGATCGGTTCCTCTGCGATGGCCTACAAACGCAATCCCATGCGTTCCGAGCGCATGACGTCCCTGTCCCGCTATGTGATGGCGGATGTGCTCAATCCTTACATCACCGCCGCTACCCAGTGGTTTGAGCGCACGCTGGACGATTCTGCCAACAAGCGTCTGAGCATTCCGGAAGCATTTTTAGCGGTGGATGCCATTCTGAATCTGTATCTGAATATCAGCGACGGTCTGGTCGTATATGATAAAGTCATTCGTGCCCATCTGATGCACGAGCTGCCCTTTATGATGACGGAAAACATTATGATGGATGCCGTCAAACGGGGCGGAGACCGGCAGGTGCTGCATGAAAAGATCCGGGAAGCCTCTCAGATCATCAAAAGCAGCGGCGGCCCGAATGACCTTTTGGAGCGAATCGCAGCCGACCCTGCTTTCGGCGTCACGCTGGAGGAGCTTCAGGAAATGTGCCGTCCGGAGCGGTATGTGGGCCGTGCTCCGCAGCAAACGGAGGATTTCCTGCGGGATACCGTTGCGCCCGCCCTGGCTCCCTACGATCAGGTAGGGGAGGAACGGGCAGAAATCAATCTGTAAGCCGCAAGGCTTATGCCCGAAAGGGCGGAATATAAAAAGGCAGGTGTATACATAATGATCAATTCCAATTTGTTCGCACAATCCGAAGTCAGAAGCATCGTCAGCCGCTTGGGCCCGTTTTCCCTGATGGAGTATGACAGAGATATTTCCGTCGGCCCGAGCTCGGCGCAAACCGCATTTTTTATGTCGAAAATGAACGTCAAAAAGCGTCAGGTCATCGCCAGTCTGAACGGCACCGGCATCATCCTGCAGGCAGGCGCCATGCAGATGGTGGTCGGCAACGTGAATATTGCCACCAACGTGCAGGGAGCCGGAGATCTTTTCAAAAAGATGATGGGCGCTGCCGTGACCAAGGAAACCGCCATCAAACCCCGCTACACCGGCGTGGGACAGGTGGTTTTAGAGCCGACGTACCGGTACATCCTGTTTGAGGATCTGGACAACTGGAACGGCGCCATGACCATTGAGGACGGAATGTTTTTAGCGTGTGAAGATACCGTGCAGATGTCCGTCACCTCCCGTTCCAACCTGTCTTCGGCGGCGTTGGGCGGAGAAGGATTGTTCAATACCACCCTGCACGGCAAGGGAATCGCTGTGCTGGAAAGCAAAGTGCCTTCAGCGGAGCTGCTGGTGTTCGACCTGCAGAACGACGTACTCAAGATCGACGGCAACATGGCGATCGCCTGGTCGCAAAGCCTGAACTTCACGGTAGAGCGTTCCACCAAATCGCTCATCGGATCCGCCGCTTCCGGCGAAGGTCTGGTGAATGTATATCGTGGCACCGGCCGGGTGCTGGTTTCCCCGGTGTAAGACTCCGCCGGTTTGTTTTCATCCATACTGCCGCCGCTCCACGGTGCGGCGGCACATCAATTTGATCAGATCAAGACAGCCGGCTGTGGCCGGCATTCGGAAAGAAGGCAGAATCACATGGTTAAAGCAATTGTCGGCGCCAATTGGGGCGATGAGGGAAAAGGAAAAATTACCGATATGCTGGCGCAGGAATCGGATATGGTTATCCGTTTTCAGGGCGGCAGCAACGCCGGACATACGATTATCAACAGCTACGGAAAGTTTGCCCTCCATCAGCTCCCCTCCGGCGTCTTCAGCGGCCATATCACCAACATCATCGGCAACGGTGTGGCGCTGAGCGTAGAAAACTTAGTCAAAGAGATCGACCAGTTGGTGTCGGAGGGCGTTCCCATGCCGAAACTGCTGGTTTCCGACCGGGCACAGATCGTTATGCCGTATCACATCCTGTTTGACTGTTACGAAGAAGAGCGCCTCTCCTCCCGGAGCTTTGGCTCCACCAAATCGGGAATTGCGCCCTTTTATTCGGATAAGTTTTCCAAGATCGGTTTTCAGGTGAACGAACTGTATGACGATGAGCAGGGTCTCCGGGAAAAGCTGGAGCGGATCCTCGAAGTGAAGAACGCTGTGGTGAAAAACGTATATCACAAAGATCCCATCAGCGCAGAAGAAATGTTTGCCCGTCTGATGGTGTACAAAGAGGCGTTGGCACCGTATGTAGCCAATACCTTTGAGATCGTTCACGAGGCCGTCCGCAGCGGAAAAAATATCCTGCTCGAAGGACAGTTGGGGTCCCTCAAGGACACCGATTTCGGCATTTACCCCATGGTCACTTCCTCCAATACGATCGCCGGCTACGGCGCTGTAGGCGCCGGCGGAATCCCGCCCTATGCCATTCAGGAGATCATTACGGTCGTAAAGGCGTATTCCAGTTCGGTGGGAGCCGGCGAGTTTGTCAGCGAGATTTTCGGAGAAGAAGCCGAAGAACTGAGAAAGCGGGGCGGCGACGGCGGAGAATATGGTGCTACCACCGGCCGTCCGAGAAGAATGGGCTGGCTGGATTTGGTGGCCACCCGCTATGGCTGCCGGGTGCAGGGCGCTACACAGGTCGCCTTTACGGTGCTGGATGCCCTTGGCTACTTAGACGAGATCCCGGTGTGCGTAGCCTATGAACTGGACGGAGAACAGATTGATTATTTCCCCTCCACCACGAAGCTGAAGCGGGCCAAGCCGGTGCTGAAGGTGATGCCGGGCTGGAAATGCGACATCCGTGGAATCCGCCGCTACGAAGACCTCCCGGAAAACTGTCGGAAGTATATCGAGTTTGCGGAGGAAGCGGTGGGCGTTCCCTTCACCATGATTTCCAACGGTCCCAAGAGGGAGGATATCATCTATCGGTAATCGCCCGGGCGTGATCGGGAAAAAGGAAGCAGGAAAGGTGATAGCATGAAAGCGGAGCATGAAAAAATACTGATACTGGATTTCGGCGGGCAGTACAGCCAGCTGATCGCCCGCCGGGTGCGGGAATGCAGCGTGTACTGCGAACTGAAATCCTGCCGCACGACCTTGCAGGAAATCGAAAAAGGGGCCTACCGGGGGATTATTTTCTCCGGCGGGCCGAACAGCGTGTATGAAGAAGGAGCACCCCGGTGCGACGAAGGCATTTTCCGGTTAGGTATTCCGGTGCTGGGCATTTGCTACGGAGCGCAGCTCATGGCGCATATGCTCGGAGGGGCCGTCCAAAGCAGCGAGGTGAAGGAATACGGCAAAACCGAGGTAGACTGTATGACCTCTTCCGTGCTGTTCCATAATGCCTCCGAGCAGAGCATTTGCTGGATGAGCCATACGGATTACATTGAAAAAGCGCCCTATGGATTCAAGGTGACGGCGAAAACCGACCATTGTCCCACAGCCGCTATGGAAGATTATCAGCGCCGCTTTTTCGGAGTACAGTTCCACCCGGAAGTCAACCACACCAAAGAGGGAACGCTGTATCTGAAAAACTTTTTATACAATGCCTGCGGCTGCACCGGTGATTGGAAAATGAGCAGTTTTGTGGAGGACACCATCGAGGAACTGCGGAAAAAGATCGGGAAAAAGAAGGTTTTTTGCGCCCTGTCCGGCGGAGTAGATTCTTCTGTGGCAGCGGTGCTGGTGCATAAGGCAGTGGGCAAGCAGCTCACCTGTGTGTTTGTCGACCACGGCCTTCTCCGCAAGGACGAAGGAGATACCGTGGAGCGGGTGTTCCGGGAGCAGTTCGATATGAACCTGATCCGTGTGAATGCACAGGAGCGGTTTCTGACCCGTTTGCAGGGCGTGTCCGACCCGAACGAAAAGCGAAAGATCATTGGCGAGGAGTTTATCCGGGTATTTGAAGATGAATCCAAAAAATTAGGCGCCATTGACTTTTTATGTCAGGGAACGATCTACCCCGACGTAGTGGAAAGCGGCACCGGCGAAGCGGCCGCCATCAAGCCGCATCATAATGTGGGCGCTCTTCCGGAGAATATCGGGTTTGAAGGACTCATCGAGCCGCTGCGGTATCTGTTCAAGGACGAGGTGCGAAAAGCCGGGCTGGAACTTGGCATCCCGGAATTTTTAGTCTGGCGCCAGCCCTTCCCCGGACCGGGTCTGGCGGTGCGTATCATCGGAGATATTACCCCCGAAAAGGTACACACCCTGCAGGAAGCAGATGCCATTATGCGGGAGGAATTCGCCGCTGCGGGTCTGGATAAAAGCGTTCATCAGTATTTCACCGTGCTGACGAATGTGCGCAGTGTCGGTGTGATGGGGGACGGCCGCACCTATGACCACACCATCGCCCTGCGGGCCGTGACGACCGATGATTTTATGACAGCCGATTGGGCCCGGATCCCCTACGACGTGCTGGAACGCATTTCCGTGCGAATCATCAACGAGGTCCCGCATATCAACCGCATTGTCTACGATATCACCTCCAAGCCCCCGGCCACGATTGAGTGGGAATAAACCAAACTGACCCGAGGTCAACCCGTTCCTTCATGTTCGTGGCAAAGGTTTCAGTGTGACGAAAATGAAATAATAGTATTTTGA
The DNA here is from genome assembly GCA_902772855.1 of uncultured Ruminococcus sp. Lineage (GTDB taxonomy): Bacteria > Bacillota > Clostridia > Oscillospirales > Acutalibacteraceae > UBA1213. Next base: position 1,671 of record CACYCG010000157.1, on the reverse strand, counting down.
CGACCTTGCAAGGTGCGAATAGCTTTTCATGCTTGCAGGGTCGTCATTTTATTATGGGTGGCTGGAGGTTGATGTATATGCTAAAACGGTTTGATAATGGCAAAACGATCTCTGTATACTTGCTGAAAGATTTCTATTGGGGTATGAAAAAAGCCGTCCGGAAGGTTAGTCCGGGCGGCTTTTTTGCACGGCAAAGGATTATCTAACGCTATTCCGCATGAAGTGCCTGAATCGGCTGGAGCTTTGAGGCCTTGGCTGCCGGATAGCTTCCGAACAGGGGAATAATTGTTTTTTTCAAATATTTTTACCATAGCCTTAGAAAGAGCCTTTTCGTCTTCTGCAAGCAGTATTCTCATATGGTATCCCTCCTATAAAATATAGTATAGCACTTAAACCTTAATTTTGGTTAAAATACGATTCGTTTTTTTGTTTGTTTCTGCGCAGAAGAAAATGCTTTAGGCTGAAACAGCTTGCTGGCATCATAAAAAGAGCTGCGCCTGTTTGGCAGGAAGAGAGGGGGAGGGATACCCATGAGCAGATTCAGTTGTTTTGTATGGGCTCTGCCTTTTTCGTTTCCAAGCTACAATGACCGAGAAACAGCGCTGCGCTATGCCATAGAAAACACAGCCGTTACGGTCATATCTCCGTCTTTTATCTCGGCGTATATATCCCCGTTCATTTTTCTCATGAGGGTGCGGCATATGTACAGACCAAGGCCGCTGCCACTTTGACGGCCTGTATTGGAACCCCGCCAGAAGCTGTCAAAAATATGCGGAAGCTCACTGTCCGATAAGGTGCAGCCGCTGTTGGAGATATGGATGAGCTGACAGTTCTCCTCCTTTGAAAAACGGATAGCAATCCGTTTTCCGTCGCCGTATTTGACAGCGTTTTCCATGATATTCTGAATGACCTCAACGGCCCGCTCCTTATCCCCGCACAAAATACAATCATCATTTTCTTCTACCATGAAGTCTGTTTTCAGCAGGGAGAGTTTTTCGGTATAAAAGCTCTTTACCGTACTGATCAGCTCCGAAAGATAAAACTCTCCGCTATCGACTTCCAGACTGAGAAAGTCCTCGCTTTCCGTTCTGGCAATCTCGTCAACATATCTTCGTATTTCCTCGCATTTGGCGTGAATATGGACAGAGATCTCTTTCTTCTTCTCTTCATTCTTATACAACCCCTTTTCCAGTGCTTTGGCATATAGTTCGATCACGCCGAGAGGGGTTTTTATATCGTGCGAAAGAGAAAGCACCATGGTGCTGTTCTGCTTTTTCAGTTCAAGCGACTCCGCTTTTTGCTTTTCCAGTTTTTCTCTCAGAAGGTCAAGCCCCCATAGAAATTTCCCGAAATAGCCGTTTTTCTGTTCTTTCAGCGGTTTTGTCAGATGGCCCTTTGCAAGCTCTGTCGGATATTCGCTCAGCCTTTCAAAAGGAAGGATGATTCTGATATACAGATAGAGCATCAGGCAGAGAACAAACAGACTGATGATGCCAAAACACAAATAAAACACCATCAGAGTATTTTTTCCCTCGCGGTGATAGGTATAATCAAAACGATACCATTCCCCGTTGATATTTTTGATCAGATAATCGCTGTTTCCGGCTTCCATATTCTCCGAGATGTGAACGACGTCCGTGATATAGCGGTACTCCTGCAGAGAGTAGCTTT
>CACYCG010000156.1 GCA_902772855.1 uncultured Ruminococcus sp. | reverse complement strand
CGCGACCAGAGACGCTGTCTCTGGACTCTGCCACCTTTTGAAAAAGGTGGACGAAAACTTTCCCTCCTTTGCAAGACTTTTAGCGTTTCCGTTGACTGTAAGCCCCGGAAGGGGGTCCGGGGGAGAATCCCCCGGATATGGGTCCAGCGTCACGCTGGCTGCCTGATTGACAAGGGAGGGGAGATGTGATAGAATAAATAGGAATACTGACTAAAAAAATCGTGTACCGCAGGGGTTTCGTTATGAATGATAAACGAATAATTAAAAATATAGGTGTGTCGATGGCTATGAAGCCGATCAGCATTTTGCTGGCGCTGGTGTACACACCGGTGTCGCTGGCGTTTTTGGGCGATACGAAATACGGCATCTGGGCGATCATCCTCAATATTGTTTCCTGGATCAATTATTTTGACATCGGCATCGGCAACGGGCTGCGAAATAAGTTGGCGGAAGCGATCGCACTGGATGACCAGAAGGCCGCTAAGCAGTATGTTTCCACTGCCTATGTGGGCACTTCGCTGATCTCGCTGATCTTTGCGGCGGTGATCTCGCTGACGTGGTGCCTGTTCGGGCTGAGCGACCTGTTCCATATCGCCGTTTCCGATGAATCCACTAATGCCGTGGTGGTGCTCAGCGTGGTGTTTGTCTGCGTGAACTTTGTGCTGTCGCTGAGCAAAACCTCCGCCTATGCCATCCAGCAGCCGGGCGTCATCAGCGTGGTCAGCGTCATCGGGCAGGCGCTGCAGCTGGGGACGGTGTTCCTGATCTCGCACTTCTTTCGCCAGAGCCTCATGGCGATCGCCCTCACCTATGGCCTGATCAGCCTGCTCGAAAACGTCATCCTCTACCTGTTCATCATCCGGGGCCGCCCCTTCCTGCGTCCGTCCCTCCGGGAATATGACAACGACCACCTCAAACCGCTCGTGACGCTCGGGATCGGTTTTTTTGTCATGCAGATCTCCTCTTTGGTGCTGAATACGACCGATAACCTTCTCATCTCCTATCTGTACGGCAGCGACATGGTCACTCCCTATAATATCGCCTACAAAGCTTTCTATATGCTGGTGCAGTTCCATGCCATCATCATCTTGCCCATGTGGTCCGCCTATACAGAAGCGGCTGCCCGTAATGACCTGACGTGGATCCGCCGTACACTAAAGAAAGTGGACCTCATCACGATGGCGTTTGCAGGGGCGGCGGTCATCGGGATCTTTGCCTTCGAGCCGTTTTCCGCCATCTGGCTGCATAAGGAACTCCCTTATGAACACAGCATGATCTTCCTGATCGCCATGTATATGATCATTCAGATGTTTGCCAATAATTACTCCAGCTTCCTCTGCGGCGTGGGCTATATCCGGCTGTCGGTGGTGATCGCAGCGGTGAGCGCCGTGGGCAATATCCCGCTGTCCGTGTTTTTTGCCGACGGCTGCGGCCTGAAACTCTCCGGCGTGATCTTAGGCAGTCTGTGTATTATGGCTATCAGCGTGGTCTGTCTTCCCATCATCACCCACGTCTGGCTTCGGAAGCACACCCCTGCGAAGGAAAAAACCGATTGAAGAAAGAAGGCATGGCGCTTGCTCGATATCTACACCCCCGCTGATAATTTCGCCCCCTTTCACCATGTGGCGACGAAGGAAGTGCTGCCCGGCACGGTGCAGGCCCCCGAATGGACGGTTTTTGTGCCGACCTACCGCCGGACGGATACCCTGCGGGATACCCTGCAAAGCATCCTTTCGCAGGAAACCACCCTTCGCTTTGAAATCCTCGTCATCAGCAACGACCCCGAAGCGGAAAACGGACCGGTGCGCTCTCTGCTGGAAGAACTGCACGACCCCCGCATCCGATTTGGCGTCAATGCCGAAAACATCGGGCTGTGCGGCAACTGGAACCGGGGCGTGGAATGGGCGCGGGGAAAATATGTCACCATGATCCATGACGACGACGTGCTCAGCCCCTATTGTCTGGAAACGCTCCGGCAAATCGTGCCGAAGCAGGAGGAGGCGGCCATCATCGGCGTGGACGCCATCCGCTTTGATTCCCGGAAGAAACCGGTGTTTCCCCCGCCTTCGCGGCCAGCCGTGCGGTATGTCAGCAAGAGGTCGTTTTTTTTCGGGAAATATATCCAGATCGCCGGGATGACGGTCCACCGGGAAAAAATGCTGTCGCTGGGCGGCTACCGGGAGGAATATTATCCGAACGAGGACACCATCCTCATCTATCAGGGAATTCTCCGCTATGAGGTCATCAATATCGAGCATCCGCTGGCGGGGTACCGGCAGGAAGTGAACCTGTCGCTGAATGAAGAAGTCATGAAAAAAATCATCCTGCTGACCGAGGAAACCCGGCGGCAGATCGCCTCCCACGAGGAGTTTGCCCGGAAATGGATGAAACATTTCGACCGGGAGTTTTTGTACCAGTACATTTCTTCCGCCAATGCGGGCTGGGGGCTTTCGCTGGATCACCGGGAGCTGATGCGTGCCTGCGGACTGCCGGAAAAGAAGCCGTGGAAGCTGAAGATCAAGGGCATGAACTGGCTGATCGAGCGTCAATTGAAAAAGGAGCAGTTATGAAAACAGTGATTTTAGCGGGCGGGTTCGGCACTCGTATTTCCGAGGAATCGGTCAACCGGCCCAAACCAATGATCGAGATCGGCGGAATGCCGATTCTGTGGCATATCATGAAGATCTATTCTTCCTATGGGTTTCACGATTTTGTCATCTGCGCCGGGTATCGGCAGTATATGATCAAGAAATGGTTTGCGGATTACTTTTTCCACCAATCGGACGTAACGTTCGATTATACGAACGGCCGAAGCGATATTTTAGTTCACGGGGGACAGCTTGAACCGTGGCGGGTGACGGTGGTGGATACGGGCCTGCACACGCAGACAGGCGGCCGGCTGAAGCGGATCCGCCCCTATCTGAACGAAGAAACCTTTATGATGACCTACGGCGACGCCGTTGGGGACGTGGATATTCCGGCGGTGATAGCTCATCACCGGAAAAAGGGCCGTCTGGCTACGATGTCCATGTACAATTTCAGCCAGAACAAGGGCGTGGTGGAAGCCGGAAAAGACGGGCTGATCCATGCCTTCCGGGAAAAATCCGATTTAGACGGAGACCTCATCAATATCGGCTTTATGGTGCTGGAGCCGCAGGCCCTCGACCTGATCGAGGGGGACGAAACCGCCTTTGAGCGGGGCCCCCTGCAGAAAATGGCGGAAATGGGACAATTGGCGGGGTATATCCACCGGGGCTATTGGCAGTGCATGGATACCCTGCGGGAAAAACAGCAGATTGAAGCCCTGTGGGGAGCCGGAAACGCTCCCTGGAAATTGTGGACATGAGGAAAGCCGCTGTGAAGATGCCGCTTTTCTGATGCCGGGCGGCAAAGGAACAGAGCCGCCCCTGTTTTCAGGAAGACGAGAGCGGATGATCGGGAAAGGATCGGTGAAACAATATGAAACAGTGGACAAACGAAGAAGAAGCAAGAAAGCAGATCAAAGAGCAGGTGGCGGCCTATTACCGGCAGTTTCACGCCCCGAAAAAGCCCTTTGCTCCGGGAGACCCGGTGCGCTATGGCGGGCGGGTGTATGACGAGCGGGAAATGACAGCGCTGACCGACGCCATGCTGGATTTTTGGCTGACCACGGGGCGTTTTTGCCGGGCGTTTGAAGAAGGATTGTCCGGGTTTTTAGGAGTGCGCTATGCCCATCTGGTCAACAGCGGTTCGGCGGCGAACCTGCTGGCGTTCATGACGCTTACAGCGCCCGAACTCGGGGAGAGAAGGATCCTCCCGGGCGATGAAGTTATCACCGTGGCGTGCGGGTTTCCCACCACCGTGACCCCGGCGCTCTGGTACGGGGCGGTGCCGGTGTTTGTGGATGTGACCCTGCCGGAGTATAATATCGACCCGGACGCTTTGGAGCAGGCGCTCAGCCCCAAAACAAAAGCGGTCATGCTGGCGCATACCTTAGGGAACCCCTTTGACATCGCCCGGGTGAAGGCGTTTTGTAAGGAGCACCGGCTGTGGCTGGTGGAAGACAACTGCGATGCCCTCGGCTCCCGCTATACCCTGAACGGGACAACGGGCTTTACCGGCACCTTCGGAGATATCGGCACCAGCAGCTTTTACCCCCCGCATCATATTACGATGGGTGAGGGCGGCTGCGTGTATACGAACGACCCGCTGCTGCACCGGCTGATGCTGTCGTTCCGGGATTGGGGACGGGACTGCGTGTGCCCCTCCGGGCAGGATAACTTCTGCGGACACCGCTTTGACGGGCAGTTCGGGGAGCTTCCGGCTGGCTATGACCACAAATTTGTGTACAGCCATTTCGGGATGAACTTTAAGGTGACGGAAATGCAGGCGGCGGTGGGCTTTGAGCAGCTTCAGAAACTGCCGTCCTTTATCGAAGCAAGAAAACGGAATTGGAAGATCCTGCGGGAGGCGCTTTCCGATCTGGAAGAAGTGTTCGTGCTGCCGGAAGCACAGGAAAACAGCGACCCGTCCTGGTTCGGTTTTGCGCTGACGGTGCGCCCGGAGGTCTCCATCAGCCGGAGCTTCCTGACACGGTTTTTGGAGGCGCATCAGGTGCAGACAAGGCTGCTGTTTTCCGGCAACTTGATCCGTCACCCCTGTTTTGACACCCTGCGGGGGAGCGAGGCTTTCCGGGTGGCGGGAGAACTGACCCGGACGGACCTCATCACCAAGCGGACCTTCTGGATCGGCGTGTACCCCGGCATGACGGAGGAAATGCTTCACTATATGGCGCAGACCCTTCACCTTGGCGTGAAAGAAGCGCTGCGGGGAGGGGCGGAATGAAGGCGCTGGTCACTGGCGCTTCGGGGTTTATCGGAAAAGCGCTTTGCCGGGAATTAGCCTTCCGGGGCACCGATGTTACCGCTTTGGTGCGTCCGGGAAAAGAAGAGGCTTTGCGCGCAGCCGTGGCAGGGATCACCGTGCTCGGCTGCGATATGGCGGAGTATGCCCGCCTGCCGGAGAAAACGGCGCAAAGGGACTTTGACGTGCTGTATCACTTAGCCTGGAACGGGGCCGCAGGAGCAGGAAGGGCCGACGTTTCTCTGCAGCTTTGGAATATCCGCTGCTCCTGCGATTTGATGACGGCTGCCGCCGGCATGGGCTGCCGGCGGGTGGTGTTTGCCTCCAGCATTATGGAAAACGAGCTTCGTTCCTACGAGCAAAAAAATCTGCTGCCGCCTCCGGCTTCGGTATATCCTGCTGCCAAAGCGGCCGCCGGTCTGATGTGTGCCGCTGTGGCGGGAGCGGGCGGGATGGAGTTTATCCGCATGGAGATCTCCAACGTGTACGGCCCGGGCGAGGAAACGCCCCGCCTGATCAATTCCTCTCTGCGAAAGCTCCTGAAGGGCGAGCCCTGCCCCTTTTCGCCGGGGGAGCATTTGTATGATTTCATCTACATCACCGATGCTGCCAAAGGCTTTGCCGCAGCGGGAGAGCGGGGCATTTCCGGGAAACGCTATTACCTCGGTTCCCTCTCCCCTCAGCCGCTGAAGGTGTTTCTGGAAGAAATGTGCCGCTGTGTGGACCCGGCGCTGCGCCCGTCTCTCGGCGTCTACCCCTCTCCGGCCGCCGTGCCGGATTACCGGGAAATAGACGTGCAGGCCCTCGGGCGTGACACCGGCTTTGTGCCGCTTGTTTCTTTTTCGGAGGGCATCGGCAGAACCATAGAAGCCATCAGGAGGGAAGAAGCATGAATACATGGCAGTTTACGCCCGCCCGTTTGCCGGGAGCCTGGGTAGTGGATTGTTTTTATGCAGGCGATCAGCGGGGCGGTTTTGTCAAATGCTTTGAAAGATCGCTTTTTGAGGCGGCTGGAATTCCCTTTGCGCTGAGCGAGACCTTTGCCTCCACATCGGCGTCCGGGGTGATTCGGGGGCTGCATTTTCAAACGAACCATCCGCAGGCCAAATTGGTGTCGGTGCTCAGCGGGTCGGTGTGGGATGTGATCGTTGATCTGCGGATCGGCAGTCCGGCCTTCGGGCACTGGGAAGGCTTTGAACTGAGTGCGGAAAACCACCGGGCGCTGTATGTTCCCCGGGGCTTTGCCCACGGGTTTTACAGCCGGGAGGACGGCACCGTCATGCTCTATCAATGCGACGGGCGGTACGATAAAGAAACCGACGGCGGCATTCGGTTTGATGAGCCTGCGCTGGGGATCCAGTGGCCGGAAGGCTGGGAACAGGCCGTTCACAGCGAACGGGATCTGTCGCTGGGCAGCCTGCAAGAATATCTGGCCTCTCCCATGCGGGTAGAATAAAACCATCAGGAGGAAACCAATGAGTTTATTACAAGTTGACAATTTAGTCAAAACTTTTGCTTTGAGCGAAAAGCAGCGCAAGGCGCTGGACAGCACAGAAAAGCGAAAAACCGCCGTGGCGGGCATTTCCTTTGAGGCGAAGGCGGGGGAGGTGTTCGGGCTGCTCGGGCCGAACGGCGCCGGAAAAACCACTACCATGCGGATGCTGGCTTCCCTGATCCGTCCGGACAGCGGCGACGCCCTGTTTGACGGGGTGAGCGTGGTGAAGGAGCCGGAAAAAGTGCGCTCCTCGCTGGCGTTTCTGACCTCCGATCTGAAACTGGACGTGAAATCGACCGCCAATCTGATGTACGATTTTTTTGCAAAGCTCTATCATATTCCTCCCGAGACCGCCGAGCAGCGGCGCAAAGACCTGTTTGCCCGCTTCGGCATCGGGGCCTTTGCCGATACGAAAATCAGCAAGCTCTCTCAGGGGCAGCGGCAGAAGGTGTCGCTGGTGATCTCGGTCATCCATGACCCGGCCTTTATTATTTTTGACGAGCCGACCAACGGGCTGGATATTTTAGCGGCACGGGACGTGCGGGATTTTATTCTGCAAATGAAGGAAGAAGGCAAATGCGTGCTGATTTCCACGCATTTGTTCGATTTAGTGGAACGGGTGTGCGACCGGGCCGCCATCATCATGGACGGGCGCATTATCGTCAACGATACCATTCAGGCGCTTTCCGGCGGCCGCTCGCTGGAAGATGCGTTTTATGACTATTATGTGCAGCATCTTCAGAAAGGGGGAGAGGCCTGATGTGGAAAGATATTTGGACGGTAGCCCAAAAGGAGCTGCGCTCCTGCTTTACGGATAAGCTGATCCTGATGCAGGTGCTGCTGCTGCCGTTTGCCATTGTGTTCGGCTATGCGATGCTGATGAGCGGGGTGGCGGAATCCACCGTTTCGGAAGCAGAAGTCAAGGAAGATTCCGCTTATGTCTGTCAGGTGCCGGAGGAACTGAAGGAAGTGTTTGACAAAACCGGCTATCAGTCGGTCGGGAAAGAGGAGATCGCCGGTCTGAAGGAACGGATCAAAGCCAAAGAGATCGACGTGCTGGTGGTGTTCCCGGAAGATTTCCTGCAGGGGGGCACAGACCTGAAAAATCTTTCCAATGTGGAGGTGTGGTATAATTCCGAAAAAACCTCTTCTTCGGTGGCGTATTCCAGGACAACGGCGCTGCTCTCGGAGCTTCAGCCGAAGATCTTTACGGTCAATGCCGATGAAAGCGTTCACTATGATTTCGGCAGTGAAAATGCCCCGATGCGAAAAATGCTGGCGATGGTCTTCCCGATGATGGTGTTCATGGCGGTGTACACCGTGTGCATGAACTTGGCGGCAGAATCCGTTTCCGGCGATAAGGAGCGGGGTTTCCTGAACACCATGCTGATCACCCCCGTCAAGCGCAGTGCAATCGCAGCGGGCAAATCGCTGTATGTCTTCACAGCGGCGGTCATCGCCAGCGTATCGGCCTATGCAGGCATGGCGGTGTCCCTGCCGCAGTTTGCCAAGGCACTGAAAATGGAGGATTCCGTTTCCTACGGGGTCGGAGATTATCTGCAGCTTTTCGGCATTACGATCACGGCCATGTTCGTGCTGACAGCCATCGCTTTAGTTATTTCCACGCTGGCCAAGGACGTGAAGCAGGCCACCACGATCTCTCCGATCATTCTCATGGTCTTTGTCGTGGGGTCTATGTTCACCATGAATGAAAACGCAGAGGCGGTCATCCAGAGCCTCGGCATCGGCAACGACCTCATCCCCGCCTGGAACTCCATGCAGGTCATGCAGCAGATTTTACAGATGGAATCTCATGCGGCCGACGTCCTCATCACCTGCGGCGTCAACATCGCCGTCACCCTCTTCCTTGTCTGGCTGGTCGGCTTTTTCTTCAAACGGGAAAAAATCATCAACGGATAACGTTTCCCCCGGGCAGCGGCGGCGGCAGCGGCGGCGCTGGACCCCGTAGCCGGGGGATTCTCCCCCGGACCCCCTTCCGGGGCTTGCACCTGATGAATAGAAAGCGGCAAAAGTCTTGCAAAGGAGGGAAAGCTTTCGTCCACAATCAGAAGGGCAACCTCCTAAAGTGTCCCCCAAGTCAAGTACAATTTTGATGTTTAGGGAAATAAAAGTTTAATAGCTGTGATATAATGAAGATGCTTTACCGATACGGAGGATAGGGCAACGCTGGGGAGCGACCCGAGCGCCGTCAGTTGTGAACTAAACATCTTTAAGTTGTTTTTCAATCCTTGAACGAACCCTTATATTACACGAACCTACTTTT
>CACYCG010000155.1 GCA_902772855.1 uncultured Ruminococcus sp. | reverse complement strand
TCATAGCAAATAGGTGCCTCCTTGTTATGTTGGTTGTGGTAAATTAACTGTAACACAGGATTCTCCTATTTGCTATTCTTTTTTTCTAACTGTAACATATCAATTGTAAACCTACAGGCGGTTTCGGATTTTTCGGAAAGTTTTTCTTTACAATCGGATAATAGTATGATATAATAGCGGATGTCGGGCCAATTCCCGGTTGGAGGGGCATCCGCCTCAGGCGGTATTCCACAGGCCTCCTACTGAGATATGCTGTTTCAGCGGCAGGGCGTCAGATAATATTTTTGTAAAGGTGGAAACACAATGCTGAAAGAAGAAAAGGATGCTATCATCCGAGAGTACGCCATTCACGAGGGCGACACCGGTTCTCCGGAGGTGCAGATCGCTATTCTCACCAAGAGAATTGCCGACCTGACCGAGCACCTCAAGACCCACAAGAAAGACCATCACTCCAGAAGAGGTCTTTTCAAAATGATCGGTCAGAGAAGAAGCCTTCTCAACTACCTGATCAAGGTGGACATTGAGCGCTATCGTGCAATCATCGCAAGACTCGGTATCCGTAAATAAGTGTTTCGGGGCAGTCTGTGTGAGCAGACTGCCTTGTTTCCATGTTTGCGGAGAGATCATCTTTTCCGGGCGTATCCTCGGTATTTAGCAGTGAAACGAGAAAACGGAGAGGTTCGTTTTTTGGTTTAATTGCTAAACCCCGATCATACACCCGACACAAACAAAACGGAGGTAATGAATATGTTCGAGAATTACAAAGTCTTTTCCACAGATTTTGCCGGCCGTCCGCTGGTAGTGGAAACCGGCAAAACGACCCAACTGGCCAACGGTGCCTGCCTGGTACGCTACGGCGAGACCGTGGTGCATGTGGCGGTCACGGCTTCTCCCAAGCCCCGTGACGGCGTGGATTTCTTCCCGCTGTCTGTCGATTATGAAGAAAAGCAGTACGCTGTGGGCCGTATTCCCGGCGCTTACGGCAAGCGGGAAGGCCGTCCGAGCGAGAAAGCTATTTTAGTATCCCGTGTCATCGACCGTCCCATTCGTCCGCTCTTCCCCAAAGATATGCGCAACGATGTTTCCGTCGTCTGCACGGTCATGTCCTATGATCCCGACTGCCTGCCGGAAATTGCCGCTATGGTTGGCACCTCTATTGCGCTGAGTATTTCCGATATTCCCTGGAACGGTCCGATCTCTGCTGTGTCCGTAGGTTTGGTAGACGATGAGTTTGTCATCAACCCCACCAAAGAACAGCGGGAAGTCTCCCGCATGGCGGTCACCGTAGCGTCCACCGACAGCCGCATCGCCATGATCGAAGCCGGCGCCGACATTATTCCCGATGACGTGATGTTCAACGGCATTATGGCCGGTCACGAAGCCAACCAGAGCATTATTTCCTTCATTAAGGACATTCAGTCGCAGATCGGCCGGGAAAAGTTCACCTATCCGAGCAACGAGCCGGACAAAGAGATGCTCGACGCCATCATGCAGTTCTCCATAGACGACATCCGTGTGGCGCTGGATACCGATGATAAAAAAGTCCGTGATGAGCGTCTCAAGCCCATTTATGAAAAAGTTCATGAAAAATTCGATGAGATCTATCCCGACCAGGCGGCAAAGATCGACGAGTGCTTGTACAAAACACAGAAGTTCATCGTTCGCCGCTGGCTCCTGGATGAGCAAAAGCGTGTAGACGGACGAAAGATGGATGAAATGCGTCCGCTTGCTTCCGAAGTCGGCATTCTGCCCCGTGTGCATGGTTCGGGCCTTTTCACCAGAGGACAGACCCAGGTGCTCACCATCACCACCCTTGGACCGGTCAGCGATCAGCAGACCATGGACGGCATTGACGATCAGCAGTCCAAGCGTTATATCCATCATTACAACTTCCCCTCCTATTCCGTGGGCGAAACGAAGCCTTCCCGTGGCCCGGGCCGCCGGGAGATCGGTCATGGCGCATTAGCGGAAAGAGCATTGGTTCCGGTCATTCCCTCCGTGGAGGAGTTCCCCTACACGATCCGTCTGGTGTCCGAGATCCTTTCTTCCAACGGTTCCACTTCTCAGGGTTCCATCTGCGGTTCTACCCTGTCCTTGATGGATGCCGGCGTTCCGATCAAAGCACCGGTAGCAGGCATTTCCTGCGGCCTGATCACCGAAGGCGACCGCTGGATGACCATGGTGGATATTCAGGGACTGGAAGATTTCTTCGGCGACATGGATTTCAAGGTAGCCGGAACGCATGAAGGCATTACCGCTATCCAGATGGATCTCAAAATCAGCGGTCTGACGCCCGACATGGTCAAAGAGGCCCTGTACAAGACGCATAAAGCAAGAGATTACATCCTCGATGAAGTCATGCTCAAAGCGATTCCCGCACCTCGTGCCGAATTGTCCAAATATGCACCCAAGATGCTTTCCACCATGATCCCGGTGGATAAGATCCGTGAGGTCATCGGTTCCGGCGG
>CACYCG010000154.1 GCA_902772855.1 uncultured Ruminococcus sp. | reverse complement strand
CTGACACCTCACCTTTTGTGATGATTACAACGATCTGATCAAATTATACTATACCCCTCCCCCAATGTCAAACGTTTCCTAAACCAGCGTGACGCTGGACCCGGGTTTTTCAGGCCGTCTTCTTCTTATCAGATCCTGCAAAGCGCTCAAGATGTTCTTTCTGTATGATCTTTCCTTCATCAGGTACAAGTTTTTGAAAAGGGGGCTCGGGGAAGAATTCCCCGGATACGGGATCCAGCGCCGCCGCTGGTTTGCAAGACTTTTAGCGTTTTCATTGGCTGCAAGCCCCGGAAGGGGCCCGGGGGAGAATCCCCCGGATACGGGGTCCAGTACCCCAAGGGCACTTCCGCTGGGTGCGTCCACCGCTGGGAGGAAAAACATATGGTCAAAATCTTGCAATTCCGGCGGGAATGATGTATACTTTTTGTAGAGTTCATCTATGGACCGGTGGATGCGGGGGTAAAATATGTATGTAACGATCAATAGTATGGGACTGACCGGAATGGACGCATACCCGGTGCGGGTAGAAACAGACGTGTCCGATATGATGCCGGGGTTTGAAATCGTAGGGCTTCCGGATGCTTCTGTGAAGGAATCCCGGGAACGAGTGCGGGCCGCCATCAACAACAGCGGGTTTGAGTTCACCTCTGAACGGGTGGTCGTCAATTTAGCGCCCGCAGACGTGCGAAAGGTCGGCTCGGTGTATGACCTGCCGATTTTGCTTTCCGTGCTGCTGGCCGCCTCTTCGCTCGAAGCAGAGGTACAGGAAGCCGTTTTCGTGGGAGAGGTCTCCCTTTCCGGAGAAGTCCGGCGGATCGCCGGGATCCTGCCCATGACGATCGCCGCCAAAAATCTCGGCTTCCGGGATTTTTATGTTCCGGCCGGAAATGCCGATGAAGCCGCTGTCGTGCGGGGGATCCATATCTACCCGGTGGAAACCATTCCGCAGCTTGTCGCTCATTTGCGGGGGGAAAAGCTCATTCCCTGCATGAAACCCTGCACCCCGAAACCAGATACGCAGAAGATCCCCCTTGATTATGCCGACGTGCGGGGGCAGACCTTTGCCAAACGTGCCCTCGAAGTGGCGGCGGCCGGAGGGCACAACGTCCTTCTGATCGGAAGTCCCGGGTCCGGCAAATCCATGCTTGCCAAGCGGATTCCCACCATCCTCCCGGATATGACGTTTTCCGAAATGCTGGAAACGTCCATGATCCATTCCGTGGCGGGAGCCCTGTCACGGGAAAAAGCGCTGGTGACCGAACGGCCCTTCCGCAGCCCGCATCATACGGTTTCTCCTGCCGGGCTGACCGGAGGAGGAAGCATTCCGCACCCCGGAGAGATCTCCATGGCACATAACGGAGTGCTGTTTCTGGATGAACTTCCGGAGTTTTCCCGAGAAGCGATGGAAATCCTGCGGCAGCCCCTTGAAGACGGCAAAATCACGATTGCACGGGTCAATGCTACTCTGAGCTACCCCTGTTCCATTATGTTTGTGGCGGCGATGAATCCCTGCCCCTGCGGGTATTTAGGGCACCCCACCCGCAGATGCACCTGCTCGGCCAGAGCAGCGGCCCGGTATCTTTCCAAGATCTCCGGTCCCCTGCTGGACCGGATCGACCTGCACGTTGAAGTGCAGCCGGTGGATTATGATTCGCTTTCATCGGACCGTCAGGAAGAATCTTCTGCAGCCATCCGGGAGCGGGTCAACCGAGTGCGGATGATCCAGGAGCAGCGGTTTCAGGGGACCGACATTACCTGCAACGCCCGGATCACGTCCCATCTGATGCGTACCTTCTGCCCTCTCGCTGACGATGCCAGACAGGTGATTCGTAAATCCTTTGACCAGATGGGGCTTTCGGCAAGAGCGTACGACAGGATCCTGAAAGTCGCCCGCACCATCGCCGATCTGGACGGGTCCGACGTCATTCAGTCGGAGCATATTTTTGAAGCCATCCAGTACCGGTCGCTGGACGGCAAATACTGGAAACACGCAAACGGATGAGGAAAGAAGGGATCCGCATGGTAAAAACGACCGCTCAGATCCAGGGGATGATGTGCAGGATGTGCGAAGCCAAAGTCCGGGAAGCGCTGGAAAAAGGGCTGCCGGATGCTAAAAAAATCGTCGTGTCCTATCGAAAAGGAACGGCGGTGGTGTACCGGTCCGAACCCGTCCCGCTGACGCTCCTGCAGGAACTGCTGGCCTCCTCCGGCTATGAGGTGATGGCCTCGACAGAGGAGGAGGACAGCGGAAGACATTTTATCTTTTGGTAACAACTATTTCTTTTGGAATCCCAGGGGGAAACCCCTGTGATACTATAATCATTTGCTGTCAACAGCAGAAGGAGGAAAAATTCAATGAAATATGAAATCTTAGGTGAACCTCTGCCGGCGGTGGAATGCCACTTGGCACCCGGAGAAAGCATGATCACCGAAAAAGGCGCCATGTGCTGGATGACCCCCAACATGAAAATGGAAACAGTCGGCGGCGGCATCGGCAAAATGTTCGGACGTATGTTCAGCGGTGAAGCTATGTTCCAGAATCGCTATACGGCCGTTGCCAGAGAAGGCATGATCGCATTTGCTTCCAGCTTCCCCGGCTCGATCCGTGCATTCCAGATCTCCCCCGGCAACGAGATCGTGGTGCAGAAATCCGGCTTCCTGGCATCGGAAACGGGTGTGCAGCTCTCGGTCTTCTTCCAGAGAAAATTTGGCGCCGGTTTGTTCGGCGGTGAAGGATTCATCATGCAGAAGCTGTCCGGTCAGGGCATCGCTTTTGTAGAGATCGACGGCTACGCCGTGGAGTATGACCTGTCCGCCGGAGAAACGATGATCGTGGACACCGGCTATGTGGCGGCTATGTCGGCCACCTGCTCGATGGATATTCAGGCAGTTGCAGGCGCCAAAAATGCTTTCTTCGGCGGTGAAGGATTTTTTAACACCGTCATCACCGGCCCCGGCAAACTGATCCTGCAGACCATGCCGATCAACAACGTGGCCGCCAGCATCGTGCCGTACATTCCCCGCTCCGGCAGCTAAAAGCCTTCCTTGTCCCCCTCTTCCCGGCTTCGGCCGGAAGAGGGGGTTTTTTCGAGCAGATGCGGGGAGGACAGAAAAACTCACAAGAAAAAACTTGCAATAAAAAGGAAATAATTGTAATATGGTAGATACGGGGATGCGCTTTCGGGACAGAGTCTGGAAAAGGCGCCCCGCCTATCTTCTTCAGAAAGAAAAACGGAGGGAATTTTGTGACAAAACTGAAAAAACTGTTGTCCGGAGCCTTGAGCGTGCTGATTCTGCTGCCCCTGCTGTCGGTCTGCCTGAATGCACTGACCCCGCAGGCGGCCTCTTTTGCGGACATCAACAACCCGGAAGTGTTCCTCAAGCAGCAGGAATCCGACACCTGCACCCTGTGTGCGAACGTCATGATGCTTCGCAGAGCCGCCATTATGAAAGGAATGAGCAATTGGAAGGATATTACCGAATCTTCCGCCCGCTCCACCGTCTGGGTGGAAAACGCCGGGGTGTGGCTCGATTATACCTATAAAGGGATCCGGGTCAGCAACGATTCTGTCGCCTCTCCGGTCCTCGAAACGCTGAAAAACCTTTTAGCGGCGCACCCGGAAGGCATCGTGGCCTATGACAAGCATTTTCCCCATGCCATCCTGCTGACGGATTACACGAACGGCACGTTCTACTGTGCCGACCCGTCCTCCACGACCCCCGCCGGGAGGATCCCCGCCAGCAAGGCTTCCATCAAATTGGAAAACGTGGACGACTTCTGGTATGTTGCCAGCGAACTGCCGCCCCTGCAGGAAAGCATTGAGCTGGTCAACAATTCCACCCTGAACCGGGTCTATTCCGTTGTTGGGCAGACGATGGTCATCAACGGAAAGGCCAGCGGCGGATTGGAGCCGTATCAGTACCGCTTCAGCGTGATGACCCCCGGTTCCAGCTCGTATACGGTGGTGAAGGGCTATTCGGCAAACAATGTCCTGAGCTACTACCCGACCACCATCGGGCGCTACAGCCTCAAGGCAGAGGTCAAGGACGGGTATGGAAACGTAGCGGACAAAACCTTTACCGCCTGGCTGAAAGAAGCGGATCTGACCAATGAATCCGCCTTATCGCAGGAATCTATTTTCTATGGCCGG
>CACYCG010000153.1 GCA_902772855.1 uncultured Ruminococcus sp. | reverse complement strand
GTCCTTCTTCTGACAGCCTTCTGCAAATAATCCCAGACCAGCGTGACGCTGGACCCGGGTCTGGGGGAGTGCCCCCAGACCCCCCTTTCCGGGGCTTGAACCTAAAGAAGACGCCAAAAGTCTTGCAAACCAGCGGCGGCGCCAGCGTGACGCTGGCGAGGCACGGCTAGAGACTCCGGTCTCGCCCCACAGGCGGCTGAAGAGAGTCCCTGTGGGAGACTTCCTTCGGTCGCCTTCGGCAGAGGTCTCCACCGGAAACCCGTACCTCTGGACCCCGCCACCTTTTGAAAAAGGTGAACGAAAACTTTCATTTATCTTCTATTCAACAAAATTGATTTCCGTGTCTGATGGGAAAATATCGTTGACAAAATCGGGTTTTCGTGGGATAATAAGGTCTGTATCCTTCGGGATTTGGAAAGAAAAAACTATTGGAGGATTGAGTATGGCAAAGGAACTGGCAAAAGCATACGATCCGGGCTCATTCGAGGAACGAATTTATTCATTCTGGGAAGAAAACGGTTTTTTCCATGCAGAGATCGACCCTGCTAAAAAACCGTACTGCATTATGATGCCCCCGCCGAATATTACCGGAAAACTGCATATGGGACACGCACTGGACGAAACCCTTCAGGATATTCTGATCCGTTTCAAAAGAATGCAGGGGTACAGTGCCCTCTGGCTGCCCGGAACCGACCACGCTTCCATCGCAACCGAAGCGAAGATCGTGGAAGCAATGCGGGAGGAAGGTATTGAAAAAGAAGATATCGGCCGGGAAAAATTTCTGGAGAGAGCGTGGGAATGGAAACGGGAATACGGCAACACCATTGTGGAACAGCTTAAGAAACTGGGAAGCTCCTGCGATTGGCAGCGGCAGCGCTTTACGCTGGATGAGGGCTGTTCAAAGGCCGTTAAGGATGTTTTCGTCCGCCTGTATGAAAAGGGGCTGATCTACCGGGGAGAACGCATTATCAACTGGTGCCCGACCTGCTGCACCTCCATTTCCGATGCAGAAGTGGTGTTCGATGAACATGAAGGTTCTTTCTGGCATATCCGCTATCCGCTGGCCGACGGCAGCGGTTATATCGAACTGGCTACCACCCGTCCTGAAACGATGCTCGGCGATACGGCGGTGGCGGTGCATCCCGATGATGAGCGCTACCAGTCCCTCATTGGCAAAAACGTGATCCTCCCTATCGTCAACAAAGAGATTCCGATTATTGCGGATACCTATGTTGAAATGGATTTCGGAACCGGCGTGGTCAAGATCACCCCCGCACATGACCCGAACGACTTTGAAGTTGGTCTGCGGCATCAGCTTCCGGTGATCAATGTGATGAACGAAAACGGTACCATCAACGAAAACGGAGGCCGTTTCTGCGGAATGGACCGCTATGAAGCCCGGAAAGCCATTGTGCAGGAGCTTCAGGAGGGCGGATACCTGATCAAGATCGAACCGATCAAGCATAACGTCGGCTCCTGTTACCGCTGCAAGACCATTGTGGAGCCGAGAGTCTCTAAACAATGGTTCGTGAAAATGAAACCGCTCGCTGAGCCGGCTATTCAGTGCGTGAAAAGCGGGAAAACCAAATTTGTTCCCGAACGCTTTGATAAGACTTATTTCAACTGGATGGAAAACATCCGGGATTGGTGTATCTCCCGTCAGCTTTGGTGGGGCCATCGGATCCCCGTGTGGTACTGCGATGACTGCGGGGAAACCATTGTTTCCAAAGAGACCCCGTCCTGCTGCCCTGCCTGCGGCAAGGCTCATCTGACGCAGGACCCGGATACACTCGACACCTGGTTCAGCTCTGCGCTGTGGCCTTTCTCAACGCTGGGATGGCCGGAAAAAACGCCGGAACTCGAATACTTCTACCCCACCGACACGCTCGTGACCGGGTACGATATTATCTTCTTCTGGGTGGCCAGAATGATTTTCTCTGCTGTGGAGCAAACCGGCCAGCAGCCGTTTGACACCGTTTTTATTCACGGGATCGTGCGGGATGCCAACGGTGTGAAAATGTCGAAGTCTCTCGGGAACGGCATTGATCCGCTGGAGATCATTCGCACCAGAGGCGCCGATGCCCTGCGCTTCTTCCTCGTCATGGGCAACAGCCCCGGAAATGATATGCGCTTCATTCCGGAAAAGGTGGAAGCCTGCCGGAACTTTGCCAATAAGCTGTGGAACGCCGCCCGCTTTATCCATATGAATATTGACGACCACGACGTTCCCTGCCGGCTTCCGGATGAATTGACGATGGAGGATAAGTGGATCATCTCTACCCTGAACACCGCCGCAAAAGAGATCACGGAAAACTTAGAAAAATATGAACTGGGCATGGCTGTTCAGAAGATCTATGACTTCATCTGGGACGAACTGTGCGACTGGTATATTGAACTGGCAAAAGCCCGCCTGCAGAGTGACAAAGCGCAGAATGTGCGGCAGGTGCTGGTGTGGGTGATGGATAAGACCCTCAAGCTGCTGCATCCGTTTATGCCCTTCATTACCGAGGAAATCTGGCAGTCCATGCCGCATGAAGGAGAAACGATCATGCTGCAGTCCTATCCTGTCTATCAGGAGGAGCTGCATTTCCCCGAAGCGGCGAAGGATATGACCATGATCATGGAGGCCATTAAAGCGATCCGCAATCGCCGGGCTGAGATGAATGTGCCGCCCTCCCGCAAGGCAAAGGTGTTTATTGCCGCTGCCGATCAGGAGGCTTTCCGCAGCGGAAGCGTCTTTTTCCATCGTCTGGCTGGCGCTTCTGAAGTGGAAGTGGCGGACAGCTTCAGCATTGATGGCGCTGTTACCGTGGTGACGGCCGATGCAAAGATCTATATCCCGCTGACCGATCTGGTTGACCGGGAAGCCGAATTGAAGCGGCTGCAAAAAGAACTGGAAAACGCTCAGAAAGAGCTGGAGTTCAATCAGAAAAAACTGAACAATCAGAACTTTGTGGCAAAAGCGCCTGCGAAAGTCGTAGCTGAAGTGCAGGCAAATGCAGCCAGATTTGCGGAAAAAATCAGAATGATCCAAGCGGCTATTGAAGCGCTTTGAATCAGGCATTGAAAAAGCCCGTCCCTCCCCTTTTCGGGAGAGACGGGCAAGTTTTTTTGTCAGATTCTTTCAGGAAAGCCCTAAAACGGCTTTGGCGGCTTCCATTTGCTCAGGAGTGGGCGGAAGAGCGTTTTGTAATGAATAGGAAAGCCCGGCGGCTTCCCATTTGGGTATGCCGAGCGTGTGATACGGCAGCAGCTCCACCCGCTCCACGGTGTGCAGGGTGGAGAGAAAGGCTTTCATGCTGAGAAGATCTTCGGGTTCATCGGTCAGACCGGGGACGATCACCCGGCGGATCCACATCGGCTTCCCCTGTTCGGACAGATAGGACGCCATAGCCTTAATGTTGTCATTCCCTGCTCCGGTCAGCGCCCGATGTTTTTCCGGATCCATCATCTTCAGATCAAGAAGGAACAGATCGGTCACGTTCATCAGTTCCCGAAAAGCGCTGAACCACGGCTCTTCAAACGTGAAGGGCTGACCGGCGGTGTCCAGAGCGGTGTGGATCTGCTGCATTTTGGCCAGCCTGAAAAGCTCTTTGACAAAGGACAGATGCAAAAGCGGTTCTCCCCCGCTGACGGTCAGGCCGCCGGTCGGCTTCCAGTACGGTTTGTAGCGGACTGCCTGAGAAAAAACCTCCTCCGGGGTCCGCAAAGGGGCTTTTCCGTCCCAGGTGTCCGGGTTGTGGCAATAGCGGCAGCGAAGAGCACAGCCGCTCAAAAACACCACAAAGCGAACGCCCGGTCCGTCTACCAGCCCAAAGGTCTCAATTTTGTGCACAGGGGCAGCAATCGATTTTTCCATAGTCTTATAAGGTGGCGTGGCAGGTTCTGGAAATCACATCCATCTGCTGCTCACGGGTCAGGTCAATAAAACGAACGGCATAGCCGGATACCCGGATGGTGAAATTGGCGTATTCTTCTTTTTCCGGATGCTCCATAGCATCAATGAGCTTGTCGGTGCCGAAGACGTTGACATTCAGGTGATGGGCTCCCTGAGAGAAGTATCCATCCAGCACCTGCACGAGATTGTCCACCCGTTCGGATTCGGAATGGCCGAGGGCATCGGGGTGAATGGTCTGGGTGTTGGAAATGCCATCCAGCGCCCAGTGATACGGCAGTTTTGCCAGAGAGTTCAGAGAGGCCAGCAGGCCGTTCTGCTCAGCACCGTAGCTGGGGTTGGCTCCGGGGGCCAACGGGGCGCCGGCTTTGCGGCCATCGGGCATATCCGCCGTGGCTTTTCCGTACACCACATTGGAGGTGATGGTGAGAATGGAAGTGGTCGGTTCGGAATGACGATAGGTGTGGCGCTTTTTGATCTTATCGAGGAAGGTTTTCAGGAGCCAGACGGCAATATCATCGGCTCGGTCGTCATCGTTGCCATAGCGGGGGAAATCGCCTTCCGTTTCATAATGAATGACAAATCCGCTGTCATCCCGGATAGTGCGGACTTTCGCATATTTGATAGCACTCAGGGAATCGACCACATGGGAAAAACCTGCGATGCCGGTGGCAAAGGTGCGACGCACGTTCGTGTCGATCAGTGCCATCTCAGCGGCTTCGTAATAATATTTGTCGTGCATATAATGAATCAGGTTCAGCGCATTGACATATACATCTGCCAGCCAGTCCATCATGACGTCATAATGGCTGATGACATCGTGATAGTCGAGGTATTCCGTTGTGATCGGACGAAGCATCGGGCCGACCTGCTCTCTGGTTTTGGCGTCAATGCCGCCGTTGATGGCATACAGCAGGCATTTCGCAAGATTGGCTCTTGCACCGAAAAACTGCATTTCCTTGCCGGTCTGCGTAGCCGATACGCAGCAGCAGATGGAATAATCATCGCCCCATTCTGGCTTCATGACATCGTCGTTTTCATACTGCACGGAGCTGGTTTTGATGGAAATATAGGAAGCATAGGATTTGAATGCTGCGGGAAGGGCGGGAGAATACAGGACTGTCAGATTCGGCTCGGGAGAAGGCCCCATGTTTTCGAGGGTATGCAGAAAGCGGAAGTCAGTCTTTGTGACCATGGAACGGCCGTCCATGCCGATGCCGGCTACTTCGAGGGTCGCCCAGACCGGATCGCCGGAAAAAAGCTGGTTATAGGACGGGATACGGGCAAACTTCACGATGCGGAACTTCATGACAAGATGGTCGATGAGCTCCTGCGCCTCAGCCTCGGTGAGAAGGCCCCGGCGGAGATCCCGCTCAATATAAATATCCAGAAAGGTGGACACCCGGCCCACGGACATGGCGGCGCCGTTCTGCGTTTTGATGGCCGCTAAGTAGCCGAAATACAGCCACTGGACCGCTTCCTTCGCATTCATCGCAGGACCAGAAATATCATAGCCGTAGAGTTTTGCCATTTCTTTCATGCCCTGCAGCGCCCGGATCTGCTTGGCCAGTTCTTCCCGCAGACGGATGACGTCATCGGTCATAGTGCCGTCGCCGCAGTTGGCAAGATCCTTTTTCTTTTCACCGATCAGAAAATCTACGCCGTACAGGGCCACCCGGCGGTAATCGCCGACAATGCGCCCACGGCCGTAGGTATCCGGAAGGCCGGTAATGATCTTGTTATGCCGGACCGCTTTCATTTCCGGAGTATAGGCGTCGAAGACCCCCTGATTATGTGTAGTGACATATTCAGAGAAAATGCGGTGCAGTTCGGGGTCGGGCGTATAGCCGTTCGTGGTGCAGGCCTGCTCCGCCATTTTGATGCCGCCGAAGGGCATGAAGGCCCGTTTGAGGGGTTTGTCGGTCTGCAGTCCGACGATTTTCTCCAAAGTAGGATTGGTTTCGTCAATATAGCCGGGGCCATAGGCCGTCAGCCCGGAAACCACCTTCGTTTCCATATCTAAAATACCGCCGCTGGCTCGCTCCTCTTTTTGATACGCCTGCACTTTTTCCCACAGGCGGCTGGTTGCTTCGGTGGGACCGGCCAAAAAAGAAGCATCCCCCTCATAAGGATGATAATTCTTCTGGATAAAATCCCTTGTGTTGATCTCCATTTTCCAGATACGGCCTTCAAAACCTTCCCAGGCAGCTTCAAATTGATTTCCCATGGACGTGTCTCCTCTCCCTGATCCGAACGGTTCCTGCGCAGTATTTCTGCGCTTCTGTATTCATGATAATGCTGTTTTTGGCTTTTGTCAATCGTTTGCAAAGCCATTCCCCGATTTCCGTCAAAACTCTACAATTCTGATAAAAACAGGGGGCTTGTTTCTTGCATTTTGACAAGGTATTCAGAGCGGTTTTTTTCTCATAATCACTATATGTTGTGGTGGTTAGCCTTTTTCTGCCATATAGATTGTATTTTAATCAAAAACGGAACCCCAGGAGTTTCTCTGTTTTTCTCTGACAGCGAGCAGGAACTAATAGTGAATTATAATCTCCTGCGGCAAATTTTTCGAAGCTGCTGTTTTTTCTTACAGGCTGGTTTTTAGGAAGGGGGTCCGAGGGAGAACCTTTTTGCGTCTTCTTCAAGCTCAAGTTCAGGTAGGGGGGCCGGGGGGACTCCCCCGGCTATGGGTGCAGCGTCACGCTGCCGCTGCCGCTGGCTGGTTTGACAAATGAGTGTTTTTTTGATACAATGACAGGACAGAAAAAGAAGAAAGAGATTGATCTGAAGATGACAGAAACTAATTCAGGATTTGAAATGCTGGACCTGTCTGCCCCGGTGCGGCGGGCGGTGCAGGAATTGGGATTTGTGGAGCCGACCAATATTCAGAAGCAGGCCATCCCTGCCATCCGGGACGGAAAAGACGTGATTGGGCGTTCCCGCACGGGAACCGGCAAAACGATGGCCTTTGCCGTACCTGCGGTGGAAATGATGCTCAGCCGGGAAGATGTATCCGGCGTACAGGTGCTGGTCCTCCTCCCCACAAGGGAGCTGGCGATGCAGTGCTGCGGGGAGATCAAGAAACTGACCCGCTTTTGTGAGGGAATACGCCCCGTGGAAGTGTACGGCGGCGCTCCGATGGACCGGCAGATCCTGCGGCTGAAACGGGCTAATATCGTGGTGGGAACACCGGGACGCATTATGGACCATCTGAGAAGAAGGACTCTGAAACTTGATCGGGTCAAATTTGTGGTTCTCGATGAAGCGGACGAAATGCTGAGCATGGGGTTCAAGGAGGATATGGAAACTATTCTCCGGCAAACTCCCGATACCCGCCAGACCGTGCTGTTTTCGGCTACGATGCCGGAGGAGATCCTGTCCATCACCCATGAGTTTCAGAAAGACCCGATCATGATCGAAGCAGACCAGCAAAAAGCCACCCTTGAAAACATCCGCCAGACCTTTGTCAATGTGCCGATGGGGCGCAAACAGGATTGTCTGAAGCTGCTGCTGTACTATTATGCGCCTAAGCTCTCTATCGTATTCTGCAATACCAAAAAAATGGCGGAGGAATTAGCCGGAGTGCTGGAAGAGGAAGGTTTTTCCGTAGAAGCGCTCCACGGGGATCTCAAGCAATCTCAGCGCACGACGGTGCTGGACAAGTTCCGAAACGGCATTGTTTCGATTTTGGTGGCTACCGACGTGGCCGCCAGAGGCATTGATGTCAGTAACGTGGAGTATGTGTTCAATTATGATATTCCGCAAAATGCAGAATACTATGTGCACCGCATCGGGCGGACCGGACGAGTCGGAAAAGCAGGCACTTCCGTTACGATCTGCAGCGGCAGAAGGCAGGCGCTGGATCTGAAAGGAATTGCCGATTCCCTTGGCTGCCGGATAGAAGAGATCTCTGTCCCTTCCAAAGATGATATTCAGTACCGCATGGGAGAGGCGAACCTGTCCGAAATGGAAGAAGTCCTGAAGGGGAAAGTTCCGGAGTCCTATCGGAGAATGGTTGACCTGCTGCTGCAAAACGGCTATCATTTATACGATATAGCCGCTGCCGCACTATCTCTGCATTTTGCATCTCAGGAGATCCGGGTGCAGGATATTACCGAAGAAAGAAAACCGGCGGCCGTTTCCGGGTCGGGAGAAATGAGCCGGATCCTTCTGAATATCGGCCGGGCCAGCCGGGTGGCGCCGAATCATGTGGTGGGCGCTTTGACGGAGCGGACTTCCCTGATCGGTGCGGAGATTGGGAAAATTGAGATCTTTGACGATTGTTCTTTGGTATCGGTGCCGAAAGAATCGCTGGATGAAGTGCTGGACAGCATGATCGGTGCTAAAATCTGCGGAAGACCGGTTTCCACCGTTTTTTACGAGGAAAAGGAGCACCGCCGCCCTGCCGGAGGGCAGCGTTCGGGAAAACGCACCGGCTCAGAGCGAAACCGTTCGCTCTTCTCCCCCGCTCCGAAAACGGACCGCAGGAGGCAGACCAAGCGAAGCGGCCGCCGAGGAGGAAAAGTATGAAAAAGAAACTGCTGTGGATGCTGGGCGCTGCGCTGCTGATCGGGATGACAGCCGGGTGCGGAAATGCCGGAGATCCGCCCGACACCGTGCGGGATTCTTCCGGGGCCTCTGTGGAAGAAATGGAATCAAAAACAAGCTGGCAGTCGGAGATCGTGCCGGAAACGGTTTCGGAGATTGGAAAGCTTCCGGATAATGTGTTTGAATATAAAACAGGGTATCTGAAATATGTCAATCATTCGTTCGGTTTTTCGGTAGTATTTCCGAGTGAGTTTTCGGAAGAAAACCGGGCTTATGTCCCAGAGGAAGGACTGTGCCTGCAGAACGCCGATGGAAAGGCGGTGCTGACGATTGAAAAGGCATTCCAGCCGGGGATAGGCTGGAAAGACTTAGTAGATCTTTTGAAAAAGAAATACCCAGACGGCAAAACTATTGTGACCGATACAAAACTGGTGGTTTGCAAAACCAAAACAAAGGATAAAAGCGGAAACGAGGTGTGGGCTTCTTTGAAAGCCCGGCTGACAGACGATGGGTATGTGAAAGTAGTGCTGGTGTATGACGAAGAGAACAAAGACCGGTACGAATCCGTTTTCAATCAGATCAGCTTTGAATAAGGAGAAGCGTCCGGCTTCCCGGTAACAAAATGGAGGGAAATCATATGTATCTTCGGCCATATAAGCCAACCGATGCCGACACCATATTATCCTGGTGTCAGGATGAAAGCGTTTTCCGGAAATGGACCTCAGACCGGTATGACCATTATCCTATCTCCGCAGAGGATATGAATGAAAAATACGGGGCACATAACGGTGACTGCGAAGAAGCCGATAATTTCTATCCGATGACAGCCTGCGATGAAAACGGCCCGGTGGGACATTTCATCCTTCGCTACACAGGCGGCGATCACCGGAAACTCCGGGTCGGGTTTGTGATCGTAGACGATCGGAAACGAGGGTGCGGATACGGCAAACAGATGATCCGTCTGTCCCTTTCCTATGCCTTTCTGATTGCAGGAGCCGAGGAGGTTTCCATCGGCGTATTTGAAAACAATGAAACGGCCTTTTATTGCTACAAGGCATCAGGGTTCCGGGACGTGCTTCAGGAAGAGGAAGAGGTCTGTGAACTGTTCGGAGAGCAGTGGAAGATCCGGGAGCTGTCTGTAACCAAAGACGAATGGGAAAAACAAGCCGGACGGTAACATCAGAAAAACATCAGCAAAAAGCCCGCCGAGGGGAAAACCTTTGGCGGGCTTGACTTTTTTCAGGAGGAAAGACTGGATAGAAAATCCGTAAAATAGGAAGGAAGCGGCACGGAAAACGTCAGGGTCTCTTTGGTACGGGGGTGAACAAAGGAAATATAAAAAGCATGAAGACACTGCCCCTGCAGAGAAGTGATGACCTTTTTCGGGCCGTAGACGGGATCACCGGCCACCGGGTGACCGATGGATGCCATGTGTACACGAATCTGATGGGTGCGCCCGGTTTCGAGGGTCAATTCCACATGGGTAAACCCTTGATAGCGCCCGAGGACCCGGTAATGCGTGCGGGCCGGGCGGGAATTTTTTTCGGTAACGGTCATTTTTTTCCGGTCGGTGGGGTGCCGTCCGATGGGAGCGTCGATGGTGCCGGTGTCCTGTCGGAGTGTGCCGTACACTACGGCCTGATATTTTCTTCCGAAGCTGTGCGCTTTGATCTGGGAAGCTAACTGCTGGTGGGCAAAATCGTTTTTGGCTACGATCAGCAGGCCCGAGGTATCTTTGTCGATGCGGTGCACAATGCCCGGCCGCAGCACCCCGTTGATGCCGGATAAACTGCTGCCACAATGAAACAGCAGAGCATTTACAAGGGTCCCGGCGGGATTCCCCGGAGCGGGATGCACCACCATCTGCTTCGGTTTATTGACGACCAGAAGGTCCTCATCTTCATATACGATGTCCAGCGGGATTGCTTCCGGAAGCGCTTCGGGCAGAACAGGATCCGGAATGGTCAGGATGACCCGGTCCCCTGCACGCAGCTTATAGTTTTTCGGGGGGACAAGGCCGTTGACCGTGACGCGGCCTGCCTCCATCAAATGCTGCACGGCGCTCCGGCTCAAATCCGGGTGCAGGGCGCACAGGGCTTTATCAATGCGCTCCCCCGCCGGCAGGGCTTCTCCGGTATATTCAAATTCCGTCATCGGCTTCCTGATCCTCCGATGATTCCTCCGGAATCTCCTTTGCGCCCTCCCCAGCTTCTGGTTCGTCCTTCAGGGAAAAAATAACCGAAATCAGAAGGAGAGCCGCTCCGACGGTGATGCAGTAATCGGCAAAATTGCAGACTGGCGGAAAGAACGAAACTGCTAAATAATCAATGACAAAACCCCGGAAAATCCGGTCGATCAGATTTCCTACCGCTCCGCCAATCACCAGCACAGCAGAGGTCAGAAACAGTTTCCCGCTGAGTTTTTTGGCTGCGACAAAATACACGAACAGCGCTATGAATAAAACGGACACGATGGAAAGAATCAGGGTGCCGTTCTGAAAGATCCCGAAGGCTGCTCCCCGGTTTTCAACATATTGCAGCGTGAACAGACCGGGAATGACTTCTATCGAACCTTCCGGATACAGTCCGGCGTAGATAAAATATTTGATCAACTGATCGGCTGCGGCAAGGACAAGGGAAATGATGAGTACAATTATTAAGGTCAAACCAATTTCTCCCTTCTGACATGAAACAGAAAGCGGTGCATCCGGGGGACACATCGCTTTCGTTTCTTGGGTTACACACTTATTCGGCAGAACCGAGGGACCTCATGACCGCCGCACAGCGGGCGCAGAGGGTCGGGTGAAGCGCATCTTCTCCGACGCTTCGGCTGAACATCCAGCAGCGCTCGCATTTTTCTCCGTCAGCGTGCGCTACGATGACTTCCATTTCGTCGCTGTCACCTTCTTCGATCAGAACTTCCGACACGATAAAGGCGGCGGCCAGTTCGGGAAGCGCTGTCTGCAGGAAAGCATATTCTTCGCCTTTGGCACGGATGGTGACTTTTGCTTCGAGAGAGGCTTTCAGCTTCTTGTTTTTGATCTCGACTTCCAGTGCCTTTTTCACGATGTCACGGGTAGCATGGATGCGGTCCCACAGCGCCACAAACGGCTCATCGATCTTGATCCCGGACAAGGCGGGCATATCATTGAACAGCACATTTTCGGCATTGACATCCGCTTTGTGAGGCATATACTGCCAAATCTCATCAGAGGTGTAGACCAGGATCGGAGAAATCAGACGGGCCATAGCATCGAGAATCTGATAAATGGTTGTCTGTGCGGCCCGGCGGGCAGGACTGTCGGCTTTTTCCGTATACAGTCTGTCTTTGAGCACATCAAAATAGAAATTGCTCATATCGACCACGCAGAAATTATGCATGGCGTGATACACCAGATGGAAATCAAACGTATCATAGGCGTTTCTGACTTTCTGATTGAGTTCATCGAGTTTCATCAGCGCCCATTTATCAATAGGAAGAAGAGCCTCGGTGGATACCATGTCGGTATTCGGGTCGAAATCGCTGAGATTGCCTAAAATATACCGGGCAGTATTGCGGATCTTGCGGTAGGCCTCGCTGAGCTGAGCAAGAATATCGGAAGAAATACGCACGTCAGCATGGTAATCCGTGGAGGAGACCCACAGCCGCAGAATATCCGCACCGTATTTATCGATGATCTCCATGGGAGACATTCCGTTGCCAAGAGATTTGGACATTTTCTTTTTATCCATATCCACTACCCAGCCGTGGGTGACAACGGCTTTATACGGAGCCATGCCGAGAGCGGCCACCGATGTGAGCAGAGAGGACTGGAACCAGCCGCGATACTGATCGGCCCCTTCCAAATACAGGTCCGCCGGGTGCTTCAGGTAGGGACGCTGCATACAGACCGCCGCATGAGAGACACCGGAATCAAACCAGACGTCCATAATATCCTTTTCTTTTTCAAAGGATGTGCAGCCGCATTTCGGGCAGGAAAGCCCTGCAGGGATCAGCTCGGAAGCATCCCGCTCGTACCAGACATCGGAACCAAACTCTCCGAACAGCCGGGAAACGTGGAGGATCACGTCTTTTTTCATGACCGGCTCGCCGCAGTCACGGCAGAAGAAGATCGGGATGGGCACACCCCATTTTCTTTGACGGGAAATACACCAGTCCTTGCGCTCCTTGACCATCGCTGTAATGCGGTCCTCACCCCAGGCAGGGATCCACTGGATCTTCTTGATCTCCTCCACAGCCGCTTCCTTGATGTCATCCACAGAGCAGAACCATTGTTTAGTGGCCCGGAACAGAACCGGCTTTTTGCACCGCCAGCAGTGCGGATACTGGTGAATGATCTTTTTCAGGGCAAACAGGGAATTGTGGGCTTCGAGATATTCGGCGATCGGCTTATTGGCGTCCTCGGTGGAAAGACCGGCAAATATCCCCGCTTCCTCCGTGAGTTTGCCGTGGGCATCCACCGGCACGACAATGGGAAGTTCCTTATAATTGCGGCAGACCTCATAGTCTTCCAGACCGTGACCGGGAGCCGTATGCACGCAGCCGGTGCCGCTTTCGAGGGTAACGTGGTCGCCCACGATCACCAGAGAGGTGCGGTCGAGGAAGGGATGGGCTGTTTTGATATACTCAAGATCCGCTCCTTTGATGGTGCCGATCACTTCATAATTCTCTTTTCCCGCCGCTTCCATAGCCGCTGCACACAGATCCTCCGCCATGACATAATATTCTCCCTCACAGCGAATGAGGCTGTAATTGAAGCGTGGACCAACGCAGATCGCCACGTTGGCGGGAAGGGTCCAGGTGGTCGTCGTCCAGATGACAAAATAGGTGTTTTTAACGTCTGCACCCATAGCGGAAAGCTTCCCCTGATCGTCTGTCACACGGAACTTGACGTAAATGGAATGGCAGGGGTCTTCGGCATATTCGATCTCCGCTTCCGCCAAAGCTGTTTCGCAATCGGGACACCAGTACACGGGCTTGAGGCCACGGTAGATATATCCTTTGTCGGCCATTTCCGCGAAGATCTCGATCTGTTTGGCTTCAAAATCATGGGTCAGGGTGATATACGGATTATCCCATTCCCCAATGCCGCCCATCCGCTTGAACTGCTCCCGCTGGCCGTTGATATAGGTCATGGCAAAGTCACGGCAGATCTTGCGCAGCTCTACATCGGAGATCTGTGCGCTGCTGCTGACACCGGCTTTTTTCCTCGCTTTCAGCTCGGTGGGAAGGCCGTGGGTATCCCAGCCGGGGACATACGGGGACTGAAAACCAGTCATGTTTTTATAGCGGACGATAATATCTTTCAGCGTTTTATTGAGGGCGTGTCCGAGGTGAATATCGCCATTGGCATACGGAGGACCGTCATGCAGGACATACAGGGGCTTTCCTTCATTCAGCTCCATCAGCTTTTCATATACCCGGCTGTCCTGCCACCGCTTCAGGGTGACCGGCTCCGATTTGGGAAGACCTGCCCTCATGGGGAAATCGGTTTTGGGCAGGTTCAGGGTCTGGTTATAATCCTGGGGCATTTTCTTTCTCTCCTCTTTCATCAATCTGAAACAAATCCTCCCAAATCATACCCGCAAAGGGTACGGGGAGCTTTTCATCTATGAGTCCAAAATCCGACACGGGTGGTGTCGGATCATAGGATCGGGGGTTATCTTCTTTTTTTGCCGTTCTTGCCGTGGCGTCCGCCCTTGCGCTGTCCGCCAAATCCGACGGGTTCGGCCTTCCCTGCTTCGTCACCCGGGGCAGCGGTGCTGTCCAAAACAATGGGCTGACGCTTGACGGAAGCAAACACGATCGTTTCTTCCTCTTCCTGAGCAGGCGTTTCCGGTTTGGGAGCGGG
>CACYCG010000152.1 GCA_902772855.1 uncultured Ruminococcus sp. | reverse complement strand
CTCGGTGCTCATGTCAGGAGTCCAAACCTGGCCGAGGTTCTCGGAAACGGTCACGTTGATGTCTTCGGTCTGAGCCTTCGGATTTTCAGTGCTGTAGTCAGCATCGGAAACGAGGTTGTTGAAGATGATGTGAGCAGCATCATTCTCAAAAGCGACCTTCATGCCCCAGATGTCGGTGCCTTCGATCTGAACGGCTTCGGTTCCGGGCCAATCGCCGGGGGTGACGTCAGCAGCATCCCACCAGTAAGCACCAACGGTGTTGTACTTGGTCTGGGAGTTGTCAAAGAAATAGTAGGAACCAGCTTCATCGCCCAGCTGAGCTTCTACAGCAGCCTTTACGTCAACCATCTTCTCGAAGGTAACGGGCCACAGCAGGCCGTATCTCTCGTCATCGGGCAGTGCTCTGCCGTCGCCGAGTTCCTGGGTCTCGGGGTTGTAGTTGGTGTCCAGCGTAACCTTCACAACGATGGTCTCACCAACGGAAGCGCTCATGATGCAGTTGGTCTGGCTGTTCATGGTACGGCCGCCTTCTACGTCCTCATAGAGGCCCCAGCTGTCGTCCCATTTGCCATCGGCACGGACCTTGAACATGATCTCGTCTTTGATCTCGTCTCCGTCTTTCACCATCTGATCAGCGGTCAGAGTGGTCTTGAAGACAGCCTCAAACACGCCGTCTCCGTCTTCATCCGTCATCGGGATGTCGTTTCCGTCAGCCCATCCGGTGATGGAACCAACTACGCCGAAGGTGTGGTTGCTTGTGTAGCCAGCATACTCTTCTGCGCCGTCGAGCTGCATTCTGCCTGCGTTAACTGACATAGCGGTCATTGAGCCGACAAGAGCTGCAACGAGAGCAATACCGATTAACTTTTTTGTTCTCATGGTAATCTTCCTCCTAAAAAAAATTTTTTATAAAGCCGGAGACACAAGTCCCTCCCGCTTTATCTTTTTAGATTATACAACCTGAATGACAAAATTGCAAGCAAAAAGTACAGACTTTTCTTTAATTGTTTTTCCAAATGCTCCTTTTTTTGGGCATTCTGACGAATTTTACAAATCAGATTGGGCATTTTGTCCCCAACTTCCCGCCGCTCTTAGGCACACCGTACAGTTTTATTGGTTAAAATTAGTTGTTATTAACGATTACAATTTTGATATTTTCGGCGTTTTTCCGGTCTGCGGGGAGCCTTCTTTTCATGATCGTTCTCCTCGGGAAAAATGTCGGCGGCGGCAGGTAAAATGAAGAACAGATTTGTTTGAGGTCTTCCTTCCGGCTTTACTATGATGAAGGCCATCAGGCTGCAGAGATGGTTTAATGGTCTGTGCTGCAGGTCATTCTTCTGGTTTTCATTTTGCAAAAGGGCAGGCTCTCTCGTCTCCTTTTCGCAGCCCTCCTATGGCAGCATCTCTCGCCAGCGCAGTTTTCGGGGCGGGCAGGCTGGCGCTTGCTAACGGTCAGCAAGGAGGTTTCGCGCTCTGCAAAGCACGGCCAGAGACGCCGGTCTCACCTGCCGGTTCGGTCGGTGTACCCCAAGGGCACTTCCGCCCAGCGCTTCTCAGCCTTCGGCAGAGGTCTCCGCCGGAGACCCGCACCTCTGGACTCTGCCGCCTTTTGAAAAGGCGGACGAAAACTTGCTTCCTTTGCAAAAATTTTTAAGCGCAAGTTTTCCGGCAGGGGTTTCCTCCGGCAAAAAAATGTACTATACTATAATGCAGCTATAACGCTTTCTGCAAGGAGTGATATCATTGAAATACTGTGGAAAATGCAAACGCCTGTTTTCAGGGGCAAACACGGAGCACTGCCCGGGCTGCGGACGCAGGGCTATCGACTCTCCCAGCCCCTCTTCCCCCGTTTTCCTGCTCACCGCCAACGGCTTTGAACTGGAACGCATCACCGCCGCCCTGCACGGTGCGGGCATTCCTTCCACCTATCAGGAAACCCGCCGGGACGCCGGCCTCCAGATTCTTAACGCCGCCCCGCCGGAAAACTGCGACCTCTATGTCCCCCTCGCCGCCTATGAGGAAGCCTCCGACCTGCTCATCGGCATCGGTGCCCTGCGGGAAGAGGACGCCTTCGCTCAGGACGACCCCGCTCTGCCCGAAACCGCCCCGCCGGCAGAAGAAGAAGACCTCCCCGACAAAAAGGCGAAGGCCATTCGCATCGCCTCCGCCATTCTGTTTTTAGGGCTGATCGCCGCAGCGGTCTTTTTAGCGGACCTGCTGTGCGAATGGATCCCCCGTCTGCTCCTGCACTGATCAGAATGCGCTGCCGTCTTCGTCACAGAAAGACTGGCAGTCTACCCCGGTCTCCCGATGCGGGCGCTCCTCATGGCTGCCAATGCTGATGTTCTCCAGCGAACAATAATCGCAGCCGCCGCAGTGATACACACAGTTTTCCACCGTGCAGGAAATGCTTCTGTTCGGTTCGTTCGATTTCAAAACGATCCCTCCTTTCTGTCCGTAGGGTTCCCGCAAGCGGCCGCTTCTTTTCCCGGTAATGTTTTCCAGCTTTCTTTTTTCCGGCCGCAAAAACCCCTCCCGGCCGGTTTTCCGGGGCCCTTTGCCTTGACTTTTTGTTGATATTGCCCATAAAGCTCCGGAATTTTTGGTCTGTTTTTTGTCATTGTTATTACATTTCTGTAACACTTGTAACAAAATCACCAAACTTTATTTCTTTTATCCGCTTTTACCTATGCAGTATGACGGACTTTTTTCCGCTTTTTCCCTTTTCAAAGGCGATTTTTCAGGGCAAATGCCCCGGTTCGTTAGGGAAAATGCACAAAAATCCGTTTTTTCCCCTTCCCGGATCGCCCGCCAGGAAATCAGTGTTCACATTTCCGTTCTTCCCCTTCCTTCCCGGATTTTTCCTGAAAAAAATAGCTTGCTTTTTTGGAACAAAGAGTGTATAATCGAGTATAAAGAAACTTCTGTATGGGAGTTTTAATACAATTTTTTAGGAGGATTTTACAATGAACAAGTCTAAAGTTCTTAGCGTAGCTATCGCAGCCGCTCTGGTATCTGCTATGGCTGCCACCGCTGCTTTCAGCGCAAGCGCAATCGTTTCCACCGAAGACGGTATCAAGGATGAGCCCGTAGGTATCGTTGGTTCTTTCCCCGGCCCCGATGGCAAAACCTGGGACGGCGTTGGTTTCCCGATGACCGATGACGACGGCGACGGCGTATGGGAAGGCACTGTCAAAATCGACAGTGTGACCGAGGACATGATCGACGTGCTGAAATCCGACGGCAAAGATACCGGCAAAAAGGGCATTCAGTTCAAGGTTCGTACCTCTGGTTCCTGGGACAACAGCTGGGGCGAGTATGAAGGCCACAAAGTGAGAACCTACAACAGCCAGACCAACTGCTGCGTGACCGATGCCGTTGTTGGCAAGGGTCTGACCATCAATGTCAAGCTCGACACCAAGAGCATCCACCCGGATTGCGAACTGACTGCTGACGATCTGAAAGAAGATGTGTACACCGTATGGCCTGTCACCTACACCTTCGAGGTCGTAGATGCTGCCGGTGCTCCCGCTGAGACTCCTGCCGCTGAGACTCCTGCCGCGGAGACCCCCGCTGAGGAAGAGCCCGCCGAGACCCCCGCTGAGGAGACCCCCGCTGAGGAGACCGAATCTCCCGAGACCGGCGACACCACTTCCGCTGCTGCTCTGGTAGCTGCTGTTCTGGCTTCTCTGGGCGCTGCTGTGGTTATGACGAAGAAAGCTTCCAAAGAGTAATTTCCCGTCTGTCCACTCCACACAATGAAACGACCGGCTGTATGCACTGCATACAGCCGGTTTTTTTGCTGCCCAGCGGGTCAGTCTTCCTCATCGACCATCACCCGCACGCCCATCGGGCGGAGTTTCTGCATTTGCAGGATCACGGTCATAAAATCCTCGTCATCCAGTAAAGGCGGCAGATGAAGCTGCCATTCCCCGGCCGCCTCCTCAAAGGTACACGGCACCTGAAACAAGCCGGAAATCCGTTCTTCCCGTTCTTCCCTGCTGTCGGACGGTTTCATGCCGAGGGCAGACAGCACCCGCTGCCGCCGCTGCGGCAGGGTCAGGTCCGCATTCCATGCGGGCAGAAGGCGCTCATACTGTTCCAGCCCCTCCCCGCCGGCGGTAGAGACCATCATTTCCGCCTGCAGCTCTAAAAGCTGTTCGGTCAGCGGCTGCAGCCCGGCGGCATAGGCTTCCATTTCCGCCCGCACCCGGCTGCCTTCCGACAGGTCATACAGCCGCAGAAGCTCCATTTTCCGCAGCAGCGATTCCAATGCATTCATGCACTCACGTCTCCTCCCGGATCAGGAGTCCTCCGAGCACCCGGAGGGCATGGAACGTAAACGAATTATTGGTCAGATCCAACAGCGTAAACGCCCGCACCCCCGGCACCGACAGGACCACATGGCTCAGAGAACCCTCCGTCACCTGCTCATCAATTTCAAGCTGCAGAAAATACTTCCGCACAGCCTCTTCCACCCGCACCTTCACTTCGTCATAGTCATATTCCACCCGCACGGCGATGCTCAGTTCCACGTCGCAGGCGTACGTCGGAGGCGTAGACACATAAAACACCGTTCCGGGGCATTTGTTTGCCCGGATCAGGGCGGTCAGCTCCGAAAGCGCCTCTTCACTCAGGGACGCCCCCCGCCCGCAGGCGTACAGATACACCCGGGCAGAATCCCCGCTGCCCTCTTCGATGAGAACGTGCTCCACCTCATCCACCGATTTCGCCAGAGCGATGTAATAGGCTTTGTTCATGCCGTTATTCAAATTCCGGATGCTTTGCCGGATCCTCTCCCGCAGCTCTTCATCCGATTCGTCATCGGTCCCTCCGCTGAAGGCAGTGGACGCTGTCACGCTCAGATGCACCGAAAACGGCGTCACCACGCTTTTGATGCGTCCAGCCGGCAGATGATAGGCCCGCCCGGTCTCCTCTCCCCGCAGCGGCACCACCGCCAGCCGTTCCCCCGGCGGGATGGTCACTGCCTGCGTGGATTCATACAGCAGCGCCCCGTCCCCGGTGGCAAACACCGTTCCCACCGGCAGCGTCACCTCATATTCCACCGGCACCGTCAGGCGCACCGTCGCTCTTCCAGCGGCATAGGTTCCTTTTTTGCGCGTCAGGCCCCGCTGCAGGGCATGACGGTCGAGCATCTCTCCCGCCGCCGTTTCAAAGAACACCTGCTGTTTCAGCCAATCCGCCTGCACCCGCAGAGAATAGATCTCCCCTGCCAACACCTTCAGGCGAATGCCGATGTCCGACACCCCCGCCGGGTCGTCCCCGGTCAATTCCCGGTACCGCCCGGTCATATCCTGCAAAATGCTTTCATAGCTGTACTCAGCCATTTTCCCCCTCCTTGATGGGAATCCGGAAGCGTTCTCCGGAGCAGATCACTTCCACCGCTTCCTCTTCCCCGTCTGTCACGATCCCGCTCACCTCCAGCCCCGGCACCCGGCCGAGGGCTTCTCTGGCGGCGGCCAGCCTTTCTTCCTCCCCGGTCAGCCATCGCAGATCACTTCCCAGCTCCGGGTCATACCAGAACGCCCCCCGGCGCGCATTCAGGGCGATCCACCCCTGCTGCAGCCGTTCCTCTGTTCCCGAGACCGGGTACATTTTTCCCGCCTCATCCACCGCAAATTCTCCGTTTTTCTGCAAAGCCGTATCCATCGTCAGGCACCTCCCATCCATTCTTCTCCGTTGAGAAACACCCTTCCCCACAGATGGATGGTCCCGTCCGGTTTCAGGTGGATCCGGGCCTGCTCCCCGGCATACAGCATCACCTCTCCCGGCGACAGTGCCTCCGGCGGAGGGCTTCCCCGAAGCCCCAGACACACGCCCCCGTCGTTGCTCTGCGCCACGATCACACTGTCCCCCGGCTTTGGCGCCCCGGCCACACCCGGCGGAAACAGCAGGGCAAACTGCCCGCCCCCTTCTTCCGTTTCCGCCCGAATCACCTGGTCCGAACCGGCTTTTGTCACCCCCGCCGCCGTCAGCGGCTGAGAAGGCCGCCCCGCCCAGTTTTTACCCATCCACATGATCTGTCACCTCTCCTTTGATCACCGTCGTTTCTGTTCCCTGCTGCCACTGCAGGGTTACGCCTGTCACCCGGATCGCCTGCGGAAAGCCTTCCACCCACAGGGTATCCCCGACGTTGAGCGGAAGGATCCCCCGGAAGGCCGCTTCCACGGTATGATAGCGCCGGTTCAGCTCCTGCAGCAGCCGCCGGGAAGACGGCTTCACTCCCTCCGCCTCATTGAGATACCGCACCCGCCGGATCCCTCTGGAGGCGGCTTTTTCATTGACCGTTTTCACCCCGTATTCCCCGTCCGCAAAAGTCCGGGAGATCACCTCCGACACCAGCTCCCTCGGCAGCAGCCGTTCGGTCAGTCGGAGCAGCCGTCCCCGGCCAGCCCAGACTTCCTCTCCCGGAACTTCCCCGGTGGCATCAATGACCCCGTCGGGTCCCACCCGGGGGGTCACCTCTAAATACTGCCGGCAGAACGCCTCCAGCACCCCCCACCGGCTGCTTCCCTTGCGGATGACCAGCTCCCCCGGGAACACCCGCTCGTCGCCCCGCACCGGAGGAAAGCCCAGCTCTTTCCAGTACTCCCGCCACAGCCGCCCCAAGGAGGGGTAAAAGAAACTCCCCGGTTTTGCTTCGTTATCAAGCAGAAGAGAAGCCCGGCTGCGGGCCTGCAGGCGAAGGAGCTCCCTTCCCTGGTTTTGCAAACGGGTCTGCTCGTCCACCGGGCCTTCAAAAATCGTCCGGCTGCCGTCGAGGATCTTCAGAAAAGCCCCTTCCGGCAGCGGAGAACGAACCGCAAACGTCCCTGCGGCACTGTCCGCCGGGGCATCTTCTGCCCGGTCCACTTCTCCCCGCTGCACCGCAGGCAGGAGATGTTCCTGTCCCTGTCTGTCCGTCAGGATCCACTGCACGCTCACAGCAGCACCCTCCTTCCTCCCGGCAGCGCCGCGTCGGGACGGGAAACCTGCGGATTTTTCCGCAGCAGTTCACCCACGTCCCGGCCATAGCGCCCGGCGATCTCCCACAAACAGCTCCGGCCGTCCCCGAGGACCGCCGGCGGCGCCTCCTCCTCGTCAGAAGCCTCCACAAACCGGAACCGATAGCTGATCACCCCGGCTTTATCCGACGCCATCAGCTCCCATTCTTCCAGCACCGCCCGCAGCGGCCCCCGGGACGGGATATATAAGATCCCCGCTCCCTGTCCCTGCGCCTCCTGCAGGGCGTAAAAAGCCCGCAGACCTTCTTCTCCGAAAAACTCCCCTTCCCCCGACACAACGGTCGGGGTTTTTCCGGCATCTTCCACAAACGCCTCCCCGCCGGGCACGTCGGTGCGCGCGCAGCGCCGGCCGGAGAAAATCGTCAGCTCCCTCGGGTTCTGCGGAAACAGCGCCTGATGAAAACTCATTTTTCCTCCGGTATTCATACACCCTCCTCCGCTTCTTCGCCGATATCGAGTGTCCGGTCATAGCGCAGGCTGTCCTGCCGCAGCGCCTGCGAGACCTCTTCCAGCTCTTTTCCCGTCATCCGATCTCCTCCTCCCGCACGGCGCCCGCCCGCACCGTGATATGCTCCGAAAAAGCCTTTTCATCGGCGGCAGCCCGGTAATCTTCCCATTCGCAGCCCGTCATCGTCAGGCTCCGGCCGTCGATGGTCAGGGACAGCGTAAAATGGTCCCAATCGGCAAAGGAGCAGCTCTCAAACGGCTTTTTGAAGCGCACCCCCCGGATGAGGACCTTTGTCCGGCTCCGGCTTTTCACCAGCGCCGCCGTTTCATCGGAAAAACAGGAGCGTATCGCCGTCAGCTCCCGCTC
Organism: uncultured Ruminococcus sp.; assembly: GCA_902772855.1. Lineage (GTDB taxonomy): Bacteria > Bacillota > Clostridia > Oscillospirales > Acutalibacteraceae > UBA1213. The sequence goes on along the minus strand of CACYCG010000152.1, from coordinate 6,695 downwards.
CCTGTGCACCTCTGCTTCTTTTGCCTGCAGCAGCGGCTTTCCGTCGATCTGCAGCAGCACGTCCCTTCCGCACAGGACCGTTTCTTCCGTCACGCTCCCACCTCCCGGGTCATCATCGGGCGAAGCCCGAACGTCAGGTCGAGCCGCCGCACGCCCTGCGTCAGCGCCGCCTCCGGCGTGGTCATCAGGATCGTCAGGATCTTCTTTTCCTCGTCCGCTTCCATCACTTCCTCCACGACCTCCCGGGCGATCCTCCGGCATTCCCCCGCCGGGGTCTTTAGCGGGAACGCCAGCCGCAGCAGCAGCTCCTCCCGCAGGATCGGAGCCTCCTGCCCGAGCAGGAACGCCCCCTGCGCCTTCCCCATCGAAAAAGCCGCCACCGGCCCGGGGAGAGGATAGGGCAGTGCTCTTCCGCTGCCGCCTTCCCGCAGGTCCACCCCCTGCAGCCGTCCTCTCTCCCGGAGCCGCCGCAGCAGCACCTCATCATACGACACGTTCATCTCCCCCTTCTTTTTTCCGGATGCCGACCCGAAGATACCAGCCCATCGGACTGCTGTTTTCTTCGGTCCATACTACATCATATTCCGCATTTTTTTCCCGGACCGTATCCCCTCGGCGCATTCCGGAAAACGTCCGGTCTCCGTAGAACAGATAGAGCTGCACCCCGGCCACGCCTTCCGCTTCGTCATAGATCTTCCCCGTCCTTCGGTCCCCCCGGTCCATCGGGCAGATCACCGCCCTCCCGGTCACGGTTTTATCCCGGGACTCCCACCGGCACAGCACGCCGGAAAAGCGGAACAACTGTCGGATATGGTCCATGTCAAACCCCCTCAAACACAAAGCCGTCGTCCCGCAGCACGCCTTTCAGGTCGGCAAACGCCTCCCGGCACAGCCGCTCGGCATATTCCAGCCGTCTGTCCCCGTCAAACACCTGTATTTCCCCTATTTTCAGCGCTTTTCCGGCGCTGTCGGTCGCCCGCCAGAGCACAAACCGGTAATAAGCCAGCGCCGCCGCCGCTTCTTCCAGCCGACGGCGGTACTTCCAGGCGCAGGCGCCGCTTCTGGTGCGCTCAGCCACATACGCTGCAGCCGATTCGCAAAAGAAGCGGTACTCCACGATCTCTTCCGGCAAAAGCCCTGACAGACGGCCGAATACACTCAGGATCCGCTGCATATCCATCGGCCGTCCCTCCTGTCAATAGGTCAGCACTTTAGCGCTGTCCGGGAAGAGCTTGGCAAATCCTGCCACGCAGCTCACCGCAGCCCTCTCAAGCTGACGGTCGATCAGGCGGTCACTGTCGAGCAGCACCTCGCCCGACTGCACCATTTCCAGTGCACAGCGGCGGTCCAGCCCGATCAGCTTTCCGCTGTCGGCCCCCGGGATATGGATCAGCTTCGCTCCCAGCGGCGTGATCATGCGCCCGCTTCCCTGGAACGTCAGCCCGGCCCGGGCGTCCCGCATTTCATCCATCGTCAGCAGCTTCTGCATCGCATCGGTCGGGGACAGAAGGGTATTCATCTCATACGGCGTCAGCGAGGTCCACAGCTCCACTAAATCTTCATAAGCGATCGTTCCCTGAACCGCTGTGGAGATCACCCCGGCAGGGTTCTGGTTGCCGTCGCCGCTAATCAGCACGTTCAGGGCATCGGAAAGCTGCTCTCTGGCGATGTACGCCCCGATCTGCCGCAGCATGACCGTAAAGAGGTCAAGCTTCTGGTATTTCACCGCCTCATAGGACGTCACCAGCATCCGGCCGCGTTTCTGCAGCCGAATCAGGTTTTCGCTGGTTTTCACCACCGTCTGCGGCAGCATCGCTCCTTCCGCCACCGGACGCAGAGACTTGTCCTCTGCCGAAGGAACCGAAGAGACCGAACGGTAATCCAGCCCGTCGATCATGGTTTTCACCGCCACGATGTCCGACAGACAATCCGCCTGTTCCATGCCCTGCCGCACGGCCCGGGATACATATTCCGGGAACAGCGCCGCCGAATCGCTCGTCTGGAAGAACTTGCTCACCGTATCGGACCCCACCCGGATGTCAAATCGCTTGAGCTGACGCTGGTAGGCGTCCAGCCCCTCCCATTCGGTGCCCTTGTACTGCCCCGACGGGTCCAGCTCCTCCAGCACCTGCGTAAAGCTCTTTCCGGCGCAGCCGTACATTCCCTTTTCCAATCGGACAGAATCATAATAACTCATCGTCATGCCTCCTCTTTCACAGCAGCAGCCCGAGGGAGCCCGCCGCTTCGTCCACGTCCAGCACTAAATACTCCCGGCCTTCGTCCTCTTCTCCGGCAGCGCTCACCTTTCCGGTCTCGTCGACCGCCAATTTCTGGTACCCCACCGTTTCCGGGGCGGTCCCATAGGGGAGCGTCACATAGCCTTTCAGCTGCACCGCCGCATAGCCGCCGCGCACCCCCACGCAGACCCCGCAGAACACCCCTTCTGCCGCACTGACCTTCCCGTTTTCGCTCACCATGACCGGCGCTCCGGCCTCCACCGTTTCATCCGCCTCAAACGTCACCACGTCTTCGCCGAATCCGTTAAAACATACCTGCATACCATTTCCTCCCTCTTTCTTACAGTTTCTGATAGGCTTCATTCTTCCCCGCAGCGCCCGATGAAAGCTGCACCCTGCACCCGCCGGACACCCCGGCCTTTTTTTCCAGTACACGGCACCATTCCTCCATCATCTCCGCCGGAAGGACTTCCACCATGCTTTTCAGCACCTCGCTGCGAAGTTCCGGGAACACCATCGCAGCCGCCCGGCTGATCTTCCCTTTCAGATGCACCCGGTAGGTTTCCCCCTCGGCGGCTTTTTGCTCCAGCTCCCGCCATGCTTTGGCAAGGGCTTCCGTTTCCTCCGCAGAAAAGCTCTGGGCGCCGCCCTCCTGCAATCGTTTCTGAATCTCCACCCTGTCTCTCTCCTTTCTGAACGCTTTCACAACTCCCGCCGCCCGCTGCGCCGGGATCGCCACAAAAGACCATTCGTACGCATCGGTCGGCTCGCACAGCACCCGGCTGCACACCTTTCCTTCATACGCCTGCCCCACCCGGTGCCCGCAGCGGCCCCAGGCGGCCCCGCACACCGAGCAGATCTTTTTCCTCACAGCGCAGTTCACGCTCACTTCCTTGCGGATCCCGCTTTCGAGGGCGTTGATAAAGCTCTGGTTTTCCGCTGTCCTCGGCAGGTAGGCCCGGGCCAGCAGCCGATGATAGGGCCGCCCGTCCGAAGTCGTTTTCCCGGAGAGCTTCTGCACCTCTGTGTAAAAGATCCTGGCCCGCTGCCCCTCGCTTTTCGGGTCATGGTCCATCACGCCGGTCACGCCCACAAACAGCTCCTTCAGCGTTTGCAGCGCCCCCTCCGAAAAGCGTTCCCCGTCCCGGTCGATATCGTTATCGCACAGCACCACCGAAAACGCGTACAGCTCCTCCGGCGCCATGTCCCGCCCGGTAAACGCCCCAATCAGCTTCTCCTCACCCGGGCGCAGCATTCCCATCGTAGTTTCCATCATCGTCTCCTCCTTGTTCCGGCAGCGCCGCAGCGCACGCCTTTGCTCTGGCCCGGTACAACTGTGCTTTTGCCAATTCCACTTCATCCTGCAGGCTGATGTTTTCCCACTCCACCCGGCAGGTCCCGCCAAAGCCCTGCAGCTTCAGGAACAGCCCGCCCAGACGCTCGAGCATACTGCCGAGCACCCGGCGGTAATACTCCAGCTCGCTGGTCAGCATATCCGCCTGCTGGGAAGACATTCTTTCCGTCGAAGACCAGGAAAGCCCCAGCAAAAACGGCGGAATGCCCAGTTTGGCGACAATCTGCTCCAAGATCAGCCGGGCGGGCACCTGACAATCGGGCATTTCCACGTCGGCCCCGATCGCCTGAATGTTCACATCGCCCACCGCAATAAAATCCCTCGGCTCCGGGCTTTTCATCGCCTTGCTCCATTCCCCGGCGATCTGCATGGCCCGCTCCCGGGAAAAGCCCCGGTCGTTTTCACCCGGGCGGTAGGTCACGGAGAAGCGCACGTTCCCGATGCGTTCCCAGTTTGTCCCCACCGTCTGCAGGATCTTCAGCAGGATATCGCTCACAAAGGGAAGTCCTCTAAGCAGCGAGCGCCCGTAGATCTCCCCCGGCTGCGCCATCACCACGCTGCACAGCACCAGCCCCGGGCAGGGCACTTCCTCCGGCTCGCCGCCGGGGGACGGGACGCACACCTTCACCTGCAGCGGCGACGCCCCTGGCAGCAGGACCACCTGCTCCAAAGAGCTGTTGTACAGCGCCGGCCATTCCCCCGGCGCTCCGGGGACGATCTCCCCCACGGCGGTCCCGTAGGTCAGAAGCTGCTCAAAATATTCACTGACAAAATGGTCCAGCCCCTGCGACAGCCCGTTCACCGGGACCTCCCGGCAAAAGCGCTCCATCGCCGCCTGCGCCCCGGGGTCATCGCATTTCAGCCGGAAAGACCCGATCAGCCGCACCAGTTTGTACACAGCGGCGTCGATCACCGGGATCGATTCCCTCAGCGACCGGTACAATTCCCGCTCGCATTTCCCCAGCACATACGAATTCCGCAGCGCCCCGAAGGGATGCCGGAAAACCGGGGCCTCGGCTGTCTGCACCACCGGCGCCGGGGCTTCTTTCTTTTTTCCGAATCGCCTGATCATTCTCACCTCCCGTTTCCGCCGCTGCGGGGCAGGGACACCGCAAAGAAGTCCTCTTCCCGCCCCTGCAGCCAGGTGGAAACAAAGTATCGGATATCATCCATCGCATGGTCGTTTTCTTTTTTGGGGAAGTCCCGCCCGCTGCTGTCCCAGCAGTACAGCCCGAACTCCCGGATGCTGTCTTCGCAGGTTTTGCAAATGCGGATCTCCCCCTGCTTCAGGGCGCAGCTCACCCGGCGGATCCCGGAGAGCACGTCATTCACCCCGGGCGTCACCCGGAACACCCCGTGCCGCTTAATGACCTCGATAAAGCTGGCCGCCGAGGGGTCCACGATGACACGGCGGACAGGCCGCTCCCCCGCTAACCGGCAGAGTCCCTCGTAATGCTCCTCATCGGTTCGGGCGATCCCCTCCCGCTGGGAGGAATAATAGTATTCCGCAAGCCGGTACCACACCCCCCGCACACGTCCCCACAGGCCGAAGGAAGAAGGGTTGACGGTGCCGTAATCGCAGGAGATGACGTATTCCTCACAGGGTTCCTCCGGAGGGTCCGAGAGCATCTCATCGTCCGACATAAACGGGTACACCAGCCCCTCGGACGCCACCCATTCCCCGAGCACGAACCGCCGGTAAAACGCCCCGGAATAAAGCGTCTCATAGCGCCGGAGCATTTCGGGCGACAGGGACGGGTTATCCCGCATCGTAAAATGCAGGTACAGGAGATGTTTTTCCTCTGCTTTTTTCACCCATTCGGTGCAGAACCAGTGGCGGGGATATTCGGGGTTGCAGTTGAACCAGAGCTTCGAGCCTCCCACCGAACAGCGGGCCACGGCCTGTTCCACAAAGGAGCGGGGCATCAGCGCCGCTTCATCGAACAGCACTCCACACAGGGTCATTCCCTGTATCAGCGCAGCGCTTCCCTCGTCCTTTCCTCCGAACAGATAAAACGTATTGACCACGTTTCCGCAGGCCACTTCTATCAGGTTGGAAGACAATTTCTCCCGCACCTCGAATCCCAGCCCTCGCAAAGCGGAGAGCAGAGGCACCGCCACATTCCGCCGGACCGAACGGATGGTTTTCCCGCACAGAGCAAACGCGCCCCCGCTGAAGGTTGCCATCGCCCACGCCGCAAAGGAAACGCTCATACAAAGCGTTTTCCCGCTCCGGACAGCGCCGTCGCAGATGACGCCGTCAAGCGCCCTGCCCTCCTCGGTGCACCACCACCGCAAAAGCCGGAGCTGCTGCGCAGAAAAAGGTTTCAGCGTCATGGCGCCTCCTCCTCTCCGGGGCCCCGGGCTTCCCGGGCGCTGCCCGCTACTAAGGCGGCATAGAAATCCGACACCCCGTTTGATTTCTCCACGCCCAGTTCCTCCAGCCGCTCCAGCGCCTTCATCCGGTCGAAAAACTTGATCTCCAGCGCTCCCTCCTTCGGCCTTCGGATCTCCGCCACCTGAAAGAGGTCCAGAGCTTCCAGTTCCTCTTTGGTCATCGACTCGGCGAACAGCAGGGACACGGCATCGGTCACCTTCCCGAACGCCAGGCGTTCATAGCCTGCGGCAGCCCGCTGGCGGGCGATCAGGGCTGCCCCCTGACGGAGGGACTCGATTTCCCGGGCAATCTCCTCTCTGGCGATCAGGGCCGCCCCGGAGAGTTCCGGCCGGTCATAGCCTGCCAGTCGAGCGGCATCCTCCGTGTCCCCTCCCGCCGCAAAGAAGCAGCAGAAGGATTTTTCTCTTGCTGACAATCTCTTATGAGTCTTTCCCATAAGCGCACCTCCCCTCACTAATCCGGGGAAAACAAGAGGAATTGGAAGTCAGGGTGTCCAATTAAAGAAACTTTGCTTTCCTTTGCAAAACTTTTGGCGTCTTCTTCAGGTGCAAGCCTCGGAAGGGGGGCTGGGGGAGAAACGCCGCCGATGGCGGCTTAATGAATAATGAATAGTGAATAATCTGTCGTTACGCTGTTGAAAGACTGGCAGGATGCCGAGATGGTTTTATGGGCGGTGTTTCAGGTTGTTCTTCTATTTTTCGTTTTT
>CACYCG010000151.1 GCA_902772855.1 uncultured Ruminococcus sp. | reverse complement strand
GCTCCCCGCTATGGCCGTCGACGAAGAAACGCCGGGCAGCGTGACGCTGCACCCATATCCGGGGGATTCTCCCCCGGACCCCCTTCCGGGGCTTGCACCTGATGAAGAAAGCGGCAGCTCCCGAAAACCACAAGAACAACCTCAAACAGATTTCAATTGCTCATTGCTCATTGCTCATTGAGCGAAAGAGGCTTCCCGTCATCCCGGCGCTTGAAAACAAAACGGGAATATGATATACTGACCCTATCAGAAAGGCCCTTTGGAGGGGCTGCGAAAGGATGGACCGAACGATGGAAAATACCTGTGCTTTGATTTTAGCCGGAGGAGAAGGAAAGCGGATGAAATCAAAAAAACCGAAAGTGCTGTGCGAGGTGCTGTTTGAGCCGATGCTGGGGTGGGTTTTGCAGGCCGTGCGGGAGGCGGGGATCGAGGAGATCTGCGTGGTCACGGGAAGCCGCCATGAAGCGGTGGAAGAATACCTGCAAACCCTGCCCTTCCCGGTGCAGACGGTTTTCCAGTCGGAGCGGCTGGGAACGGGCCATGCGGTGATGACGGCACGGGCGTTTCTGGAGGCGCACCAGGACCGGGAGGTGCTGATCCTCAACGGGGACGCCCCCTTTATGGACCGGGACACCATCACCGCCGCCTTTCGCTGCCAAACCGAAGGCGGGGAGGAGCGGGGCTGCACGGTCATTTCCGCTCAGGTGGAAAACCCGTTCGGCTACGGGCGGATCGTGCACCGGGAGGACACCGGGGAGATCGCCGCTATCGTGGAGGAAAAAGAAGCCGATGAGCAGACCCGGCAGATCCGGGAGGTCAATTCCGGGGCCTACTGGTTTTGCGTGCGGGAGCTGCTCGGCGCCCTCGACTGCCTGACCCCCAGCGCCCTGACGCATGAATATTACCTGACCGATACCGTGGAGATCCTCCGCCGGAAAGGGAAGCGGGTGCTCTCCTGCCTGACGGAAAACGCCCGCACGGTGCTGGGCGCCAACAACAACCGCCAGCTTTCCGAACTGAACGAACAGGCCCGCCGTCTGGTGCTGGACAGACTCCTTGAGGAGGGCGTGGTCATTCCCTGCGGGGAAGGGGTTCTCGTGCACCCCCGGGCCGTCATCGGTGCACAAACCGTCCTGCTGCCCGCCACCGTCATCAGCGGCCCCGCTGTCATCGGAGAGGAATGCCGCTTGGGGCCGGGCGTGCTGATCGGAAAGGAAACCCTCCCCGACAAGACCGTGCGATGCCCCGCTGTCTGCGGCGGGGTTGGTGGTAACTCCTAATAATTTCCGGGATTTGGCGGCGCTTTTTTATGAAAAAAACAAAAATCCCGTTCCCGCCGGGATTGTTCGATAAAAACTTGATTTTTTGTCGATTAGGGTTTACAATAGACTTGACAGTTGTGCAGCTTTTCGCTGCAGCAAGAAATCGAAAAACTGTATTGGGGGACGAATGAAATGAATTTTCACGGCAAGGACATTAAAATCTTCACCTGTAATTCCAACCGTGCAGTGGCGCAGCAGATCGCCGCAACCCTTGGGATCCCGGTGGGCAAGTCCGAGGTTTCGAGCTTCAGCGACGGCGAGATCGCTGTTTCACTCCACGAATCGGTCCGGGGCTCCGAGTGCTTCATCGTGCAGTCGACCTGCGCTCCGGTCAACGACAATATCATGGAGCTTCTGATCATGATCGATGCGATGAAGCGTGCGTCTGCGGCCCGCATTACGGCCGTGATCCCGTATTTCGGCTATGCCCGTCAGGACCGGAAGGCTAAAGCCCGTGACCCGATCTCCGCCAAATTGGTGGCCGACCTGATCACCACCGCCGGCGCCGACCGTGTGCTGACGATGGACCTGCACGCCGCACAGATCCAGGGCTTCTTTAACATCCCGGTGGATCATTTGGTGGGCGCACCGATCCTTGCCAATTATTTCAAAAAGAAGATCGGCGGAAACCCGGACGATTATGTTGTCGTTTCCCCTGATTTGGGTTCCGTAACCCGTGCCAGAAACTTTGCCACCCGCCTGGGCTGCCCGATCGCCATCATCGACAAGCGCCGCCCGAAGGCCAATGTGTCCGAGGTGATGAACATCATCGGCGAAGTGAGAGGCAAAAAAGTTATTTTAGTCGATGATATGATCGACACCGCCGGCACCCTGTGCAACGCCGCCAAGGCCGTGGTGGAGATGGGCGGCGCTACCGAAGTGTACGCCGGCGCCACCCATGCCGTTCTGTCCGGCCCGGCCATTGACCGCATCCGGGACAGCGTGCTCAAAGAAGTTGTCCTGCTCGACACCGTTGCTCTCACCGAGGACAGATATCTCGACAAATTCACCGTGCTGCCCGTTGCGCCCGTGTTTGCGGAAGCCATCGAGCGCATTTACGAGGACAAGCCGGTTTCCTCCATTTCCCTGTAAGCGTTTCAAAACGAGCATCAGCCGCCTGACATCGTTCGGGCGGCTGTTTTCATAAGAAAAACCAACTGCTCCCGCCGCACGATCCTGCGAAAGGGCAGTTGGTCTTTTTGTTTTTTTGCAGAATACGAAGCCAAACGCCGCCGATTGGTCAACAAACTGTAAGCGCTTTTCTCACAGAGAAAGCCGGTATCCATCACGGATACCGGCCTTTTTCATGCCGCTGTTATGCTTGTACGGAGGGCTTTTGCGAGGTGAGCGGCAGGCGGACCGTAAGCTTTGCCCACTGCCCCCATTTGCTTTGGGCAAAAATGGTTCCCCCCAGTGATTCCACCGAGGCTTTGGCGATCGCCAGCCCCAGCCCGTAACCGCCGCTCTGGCTGTTGCGGGCCTTGTTTTCCCGGTAAAACCGGTCGAACACCTTTTCCAATTTATCCGGGGCAATTCCCTGTCCGGTGTTGTACACTTCGATCTGCGCCTTGTTCCCCTGCCGCTGCAGGCTGACCCGGATGGTTCCCTTTTCCGATGAATATTTCACCGCATTGTCGATCAGGATCGTCACCACGTGCCGCAGGGCGCTGCTGTCTCCGAGGACGTACACCCCGTCTTCCGCCTGCACCTCAAACCGCTTTCCCATCTCAAACACCTGCGATTCAAAGGGAAGCGCCGTCTGCAGCAGCAGCTCTGTCAGGTCCACAGGAACCTTGGCGGGGGCCTTGGCGCTGCTGTCCTCCAGCCGTGCCAGACTCAGCAGCTCGCTGACCAATTCGCTCATGCGGTCGGTTTCGCTGTGGATATACTGCAGCCATTTGTTTTCCCCCATTTCGCCCTCCAGCACATCGACATTGGCGGAAATAACAGCCAGCGGGGTTTTCAGCTCGTGGCCCGCATCGGAGATGAACTGCTTTTGCTTTTC
>CACYCG010000150.1 GCA_902772855.1 uncultured Ruminococcus sp. | reverse complement strand
GGGCGCCCCCTTCTGACCGGCTGCATCAGGTTCCCGCCGCCGCCCCCGGCGGCCAGAGGCGTTTTCATTCCTATTTTGAAAATTGATCTCCGTTCAGCGTCAAATCTACATCCACCTGACAGGTTTTCAGAAGGCTGCCCCAGATTTCGTCGTCTTCTGCGGCCGCAGTTCCCTGCGACAGCAGGATGGAACGCAGAGAAAACGGATCGGCCCTGCGATGAAGCGGTTTCTCCGCTGCCCGTTTCAGGCAGCAGTACACCGTCTGGTACAGCCGCTTCTGCGCCTGCCCGTTGGCGGGCTGATCGCTGTCGGCGGTTACCCGCACCTGAAGGACCAGCTTGTCATGCCGTATCTCCGGATGCCAGACAACGGACTGAACGGAGATTGTTCGATGCGCCTCCCCTGTCTGATAGGTGCAGGAAACTATGGTTCCTTTCAGGAGCTGCAGGGAATTGGTAGAGGGCGTGTTCAGATAAAAACAGTCTTTCGGGTCATCGGTCAACAGATAGCTTTCGCTGTTTTCAATCGTTTTTTGCGCTTCTTCTGTGCGGAGATACGGGAGAAGCATGGCTTTGTGCGGTTCGTGCGTGGAAGCAATATAATCAAACAGCGTAAAATGAACCGTTTGCTGCCGAACCACACGACTGTCCGAAAGAAGATTCAGGCTTTCGGGGTCATATCCGTTTTCTTCCACGGCCTTCCGGAGAAGGTCTGAGGAAGAACCGTTTGTCACCATGATATTGGCGGTTTTCATCATGTGCTCATGATCCTCAAAATAGGACAGGCTTTCCGCATGGTGATCGGCGCCTTCTTCGTTCAACATAAGAAATTGACACTGATCGAGCAGGAGGCTTTTGCCTTTTTGGTTTTCAAGCGTCTGAAACGCCTCCTGTACCGTTGGCCCTTGTGCATATACCAGCCGAAACCGGTTTTCCCGGTCGGCTTCATCTGTCAGCAAAACCAATAAGGTGAGGCGATACTGTCTTTCCTGCCGGTCAATGCCGATTCCCTGAACGATCATGCGCTGATTGAGCTGGACGGCCCGGCAGCCGCCCGGAACCCACAGCAGCAGCAAAACCGCTAACAGCAGACCTGTTCCCCGTGCAAAGGCACGCACCGGATGGGCGCTTTTCCGAAGACGGCGCATCAGCAGCTCCATGCACGGAAGCAGAAAACCCCCGCACAGGATCACAGAACAGATCACCGAACGATCGAACAGCCATTCTGCCGGAAGCAGGCCGTTTTCTGCCGCCCAGAACAGCCCCCCGGCCACCCCCGCCGGCAGCAGCAAAGCCCCGCCCTTGTTTTTCAAAACCGGAAGACTTCGCTTCAGCTCTTTGCAGGACAAATACCATTCCGTGGAAAGCGTACAGCAGAAAATCAGCACCGACAGCCCCATATACAGCGGCCTCATTCTCTGAAGCGGACCGGCGCCATCGAGCAGATGATAGAACGGGAAGGAACGCCCGATGAGATACTCCCCCATCGACCCCGCCGCCAGCAACAGGAAAAACAGCAGCAGCAACAGATAAAAAAGAATCCAGAGATACGAACAGCGAAACCATTTTCCTTTGGTCTGAGGACACAGCAGCCATGCATACAGCAGCTCTCCCGAACCGGAAAACAGCCAGATCATATTCTCCACCCCGTTGTAAGAAGGGAGCATTTCCCGACTCAGCAGAGAAGAGGAGGAATAGGAGGGGTATAAAAAGAAAAACACGAAAAACAGTCCGATCAAAAGAGCCGCAAACGGCACAGCGGAAAACCGGACCAGCGCTTCTATTCCCCGTTTTGCTCCGAACAGCGAGGCCAGCAGGATCAACAGCAGCAGGGAAAGAGGCAGCAGCTCATCGGCGATCTCCGATAGAAAATGATAAATCTGAAACAAATGAAACGCCGCCAGCCAGACAAGCAGCAGCGCATAGAAAAAACTTCGGGGGCGGGAGCGGGGGGGATCCTGCGGAAGGTCTCTCCGGCTCAGCCACGCAGGAAGCCACAGCAGCAAAAGCAGCACCCCCCACAGCAGGGACGGCACCAAAAACGTCAGCAGCGACCCCGATCGGGGAATGGCAGCGGAATATAACAAGACTCCGGAGATCCGGATGACAAACAGCAGCAGAAACAATTGTCCGGCTGAGATGGTTTCTTTGGTTTTCACGGTTGATTCACCCCCGGCATGGTCTGGATGGTTTCGGTCTTTTCGGACAGAATGCGCCAGTCCGCCCGCAGCGCTACGTCCCGGAACACCTGCGCCCCGAACGGGGAGATCGGCGTAGTAAAGGGCACTCCAAAGCTCTCCTGGGAACAGACGTCCACGAAAACGACAAACAGCAGCGCACCGATTCCCCACAGCCCCCACAGCCCTCCGACAACCGTAAACAGCAGCCGCAGCACCGACAAGGGAGCGTACACGTTTGGAATGATATAGGAGGAAATGGCCGCCACCGCCACCACCATCAAGGTAGGCGCTCCGATGAGCCCCGCATGGACCGCCGTATCTCCAATGACCAGCCCTCCGACAATGCTGACCGCATACCCCAGCGGCTGGGGCATTCGCAGACCGGATTCCCGCATCATTTCATACACGAACAGGATCGCCAGCGTTTCCCCTGTCAGCGATAAAGGGGTGTGCGCCATCGCTGCGGCGATGCGGTTGAGCAGAAGGGTAGGGCACATTTCTGTGTGAAACGTTCCCAAAGCCACAAACAGGCCCGGCAGCAGCATGGAAACAAAAAAAGCCGCAAACTTCAGCCAGCGGGTAAAGGCGGCAAAAAAGGGACGGTTGGTGTAATCGTCCAGCGTTTGGAACACTTCTGCCAAGACAAACGGGACCGTCAATGCTCCGGGAACTCCGTCGATCAGGACAGCGATCCTCCCTTCGCTCAGTTTGCCGCACACAGTGTCGGGGCGTTCGGTAATGCCCACGGTGGTAAAAAACGAAAAGCCCCGGCGTTTCTCCAGAAACGGCACTACATACCCTGCCGCCAACACCGTTTCCAGATCGGCCTTTCGGAGTCTTTCCCGGACTTCCTGCAAAATGGCCGGGGAGACCAGCCCTTCGACATAGCACAGACAAACCTCTGTATGAGAAAGCCGTCCGATCGTCAGCATTTCCGAACAAAGCGATTCCGTTTTCATGCGGCGCCGGATCATGGAAAGATTGGTCCGAAGCGATTCCACAAACCCTTCTTTGGAACCCCTTGGCACCACGTCCGCTGTCGGTTCGGAAATGCCTCGGGTGCGGTATCCCTGCACCCCGGAAGCTATCATGACCGCATATCCCTGCACGGCGATAACAGCCGAACCGGACAGCAGTGTCTGGATCAGCGCCCGGAAGGTATGGACCTCCTGAACATTCTCCGTAAACAGCAGGTTTTCCCGGATGCGTTCGGGGGTCAGCTCCTTCTGTTCTTCCATTCCACGCGTCAGAGGACGGATGATTGCTTCCGAAAGGATGGCCTTATCCACTAAGTTGTCGATGGTGAGGACATCCGCCGCTTTTCCTCCCACCCGGAGCGGGCGGATCGTCAGGTCGGAGGCGTGGTGAAACAGCCGCCGAAGCTCCTCTTCGTTCTGCTTCAGGTCGGCAAACAACCCCTGTTCGGGCTGTTGAGGCTGCATTCGGGGTGCAGGAGCGGTCATTTCCCGGATGCGGCGAATAAAATCATACATATCGTTCACTCTCCTGAAAGCATTTTGTGCCGTTTTTGGAACCGTATGCATTTTTTCGGAAGAACGAATTTTTTGAGGCCCGGAAAAACCCGCCGCCGCAGAGCTTCTGTGCATAAATTTCCTTCTGTGACACACACTATCCTCACGGACACAGAAAGGAGCGCTCGCTGTACCATGTTAATTTCAGTTTTGCGAACGGTTTTACTATATGCCATCATTCTGATCATGTTCCGTTTGATGGGAAAACGGCAGATCAGCGAACTGCAGACCAGTGAATTGGTGGTCACCCTGCTGATCTCCGATATTGCGGCGATCCCCATGCAGGACATCGACCAGCCGATGATCAGCGGGATCCTTCCGATCTTAGTGCTGCTGATCTGTGAGATTTTTATTTCCATGATTATGTTAAAGCACCGGGGCTTCCGGAATCTGCTGTGCGGAAATCCGGTGGTGCTTGTGAAAGACGGAAGGCTCAGCCAGAAAGCCATGAAAGACCTTCGGCTGAGCATTGATGATCTGTACAGCGCCCTAAGGCAAAAAGACGTCTTCCGGCTGGAAGAGGTTTCGGCGGCGATCGCAGAAACAAACGGAAAAATCAGTGTATACAAAAAGCCCGCCGAACAAACCGTTACGGCCGGTCAAATGCATCTAAATCAGCCGGATACCGGCCTGGAAGCAGTTGTGATCAGTGACGGGGAAATCGCACAGCAGTCGCTGGCGTTTTGCGGCTTGACGGAAACCTGGCTGAGAGATCAGCTCTCCCGAAAAGGCCTTCGGGTACAGGATGTTTTTATTATGACAGCCGATAAAACAGGGCAGTCCACCGTTATCCAGAAGGAGGGAAAGGCATCATGAAACGTCTGATCAGCGCTTCGGTGATCCTGCTGCTGATTGCGGTGCTGTCGGTAGGCGGGGTATGCTATGAACAGGCGGTGTTTCACAAAGCGGAAAAGGAAATGTCTGAGGCAAAACTGGCCTGTCAGAATAACCTTCCCCTGGAAGCCGCCCGCCATACAAAACAGGCCGTCAAAGAATGGGAGAAGGAACAAAAGCTGCTCATGATGCTGCTTTCGCACACCGGGCTTAACCGCATCAGTGATGATCTGCATTATGCACAGACCCTCGCACAGAGAGAAGATCTGCCGGAACTGGAAAGCCAGTGTCAGCTTATCCGGGACGAGCTGCAGCACCTCAGCGACAAAGAGCTTCCAAAACCATACAATATCCTGTAAGGATATCCTGAACCAAAAAAAAGAGCCGAAGAACGCACGTTCTCCGGCTCCGGTCTGATTGACAAACGGTTGTCTTACTTGGTCTTTTTCGCAGTTTTTCCGGGTTTCTTGGGCTTTGCAGCAGTTTCTTCGGCAGCGGCCGGTTCTTCTTCCGGTTCCGGCTCCGGCTTGGGGTCATCCTTGACTTCAAAAATGCAGGTGCCAAAAGGAGCCAGCGTGATCTCGGCGGAAATCTCCCACTGATGATGCGGGATCTTTTCGGATTTGATCGGGTTCGGATTGGTCACGCCCTTGCCGCCGTAGATCTCAAAATCGGTATTGAACACTTCTGTCAGCGTGCAGTCGGTGGCCAGACCGATGCGGAAATGATCCCGGCGGATATTGCCCATGTTCATCACGATCGCATACTTCTGCCCTTCGGTCATGCGATAATAGGCAAAAACGTTGTGGTCGGCGTCGTCGGCATCGATCCAGAGGAACCCATCGCTTTCGTAGTCTTTTTCATAGAAAGCGGGATTTTCGGTGGTCAGGGCAGACAGCTCCCGGAAGAACCGATGGAAGCAGCGGTGCATTTCATATTCAGAAATCAGGAACCAATCCAGTTCCTTTGTTTCGTCCCACTCCCGGAACATTCCCAGCTCGTTTCCCATGAAATTGAGCTGCTTGCCGGGGTGAGTGAACATATAGGCATAGAGGGTGCGAACCTGAGCAAACTTGTCGGCATAATCTCCGCCAAACATTTTCTGCACAATGGTTGCCTTGCCGTGTACCACTTCATCATGGGACAGCGGCAGGATAAACCGCTCGTAATAGAAATAGGCCATGGACCAGTTGATGACATTATGGCTGCCTTTTCTCCAGAGGGGGTCGATCTTCATATATTTCAGGGTATCGTTCATCCAGCCCATATCCCACTTATAGTCAAAGCCCAGACCGCCTTCTTCTACCGGTTTGGTAACGCCGGGATAATCGGAGGAATCTTCTGCGATCAGAATGATATTTCTGAAATGCTGGTTGAGCTGCTGGTTCATCTTCTTGAAGAACTCGACCGAACGATCGTTGACGCCCCGATCCTTATTGCCCATCCAATAGATGCCGTTATTGATGGCATCCATGCGGATACCGTCAAAATGATAGGCATCCAGCCAGAATGCGGCACAGGAGATTAGGAAGCTCTGCACCTCGCCTTTGGATACATTGAAATTATAGGTTCCCCATTCGCTCTGGTTGACGTCTGAAGGCGGGTATTCCTACAGGTCCGTTCCGTCAAACTTCGCCAACGAG
>CACYCG010000149.1 GCA_902772855.1 uncultured Ruminococcus sp. | reverse complement strand
GTCTCTGGTCGCGCTCCGCAGAGCGCGAAACCCCCAAGCCTGCCGCACCCCGCCGCTGTCCTGTAACGCCATCAAGGGACCGCCCAAAACAGCCGGCGCATAAAAAGGAAGCATGGAAAGGGAATACAAAGCATAGACCAGCCCGAGAAGAACTACCTTCCCGTCCCGAAATTTGCGCTGGCGAGAAGGAGACGAGAGCTGCACCCCTTTATGGCCGTCGACGAAGAAACAACGGCTTCTTCCCGAGAAGAGAAATCTGACCGCTATCGGACGACCTATCCTTTAGAATAACGAAAAATCGAAGGACGAGAATAACGAAAAATCGAAGGACGACCTGAAACAGATTTCAATTGCACACGGCACATTTTAACAGCGAATTAAGTGCCTGCGGGGGCTTGACAGTTCCGGGGGAAAAGAGGATAATAGAGCATGGATATTTGTTTTTCTCCGGGCTCCCGGAGGGAGCAGATGCCCTCCCCCGAGGGGGAGTGGATTATGGAAAGGTAGGAGGTTGAAATATGAATGCAGTGATTACCGTTTTAGGAAAGGATACGGTCGGGATCTTGGCGAAGGTTTCCCATGAATGTGCCGCTGTGGGCGTGAATATCGTGGAGGTCACGCAGTCGGTGCTGCAGGGGATGTTTGCGATGATCATGTTTGTGGACATCACCGCCTGCACCATCCCCTTTGCGGAACTGGCCGATAAGCTGGTCGCCGCCGGAGAGGAGATGGGCGTAAAGGTCCATGTGATGCATGAGGACATTTTTAACGCTATGCATACCATCTGAGGATAACAAAGGAAAGGAACGGTTGAAAGAATGATCAATTCACGGGATATATTGGAAACGATCAACATGATCGACAACGAAAATCTCGATGTGAGAACGATCACGATGGGAATCTCGCTGCTGAGCTGTATTGATGAGGATATAGATAAAGCCTGCGAAAAGATCTACGAAAAGATCTGCCGCTATGCGAAAGATCTGGTGCAGACCGGGGAAGACATCAGCAAGGATTTCGGCATTCCGATCATTCATAAGCGGATCGCCGTCACCCCTGTGGCGATGCTGGCGGCGGCCTGCCCGACTATGAGCCCGGTGAAGTTTGCCAAGGTGCTCGACCGGGCGGCGCATACTGTCGGGGTCAATTTTGTGGGCGGCTATTCCGCCCTGGTGCATAAAGGCTTTTCTATGGGCGATTATGCGCTGATCGAAAGCATTCCCGAAGCGCTGTCCTGCACCGAGCGGGTGTGTTCCTCGGTGAATATCGGCAGCACGAAAGCCGGCATCAATATGGATGCCGTGGCGAAAATGGGAAAGGTCATCCGCCGCTGCGCCGAATTGACGGCGGACCGGGACTGCATTGGCGCCGCCAAATTGGTGGTGTTCTGCAACGCTCCGGAGGATAACCCCTTTATGGCGGGCGCTTTTCACGGCCCCGGCGAACCGGACTGCGTGGTCAATGTCGGCGTGTCCGGGCCCGGCGTAGTGCGGGCGGCGCTGGCCAAGGCGGGCGACTGCAATATTACCGAAGTGGCGGATATTGTCAAGAAAACCGCTTTTAAGATCACCCGTGCCGGTATGCTGGTGGCAAAAGAAGCCTCCCGGCGGCTGAGTGTTCCCTTCGGCATTGTGGACCTTTCTTTGGCGCCCACCCCGGCTATCGGGGATTCGGTGGCGCATATTTTAGAGGAAATGGGACTGGAGCAGTGCGGCGCCCACGGCACCACGGCCTGCCTGGCCCTCTTGAATGACGCTGTGAAAAAAGGCGGCGTGATGGCATCTTCCCATGTGGGCGGTCTTTCGGGGGCCTTTATCCCCGTCACGGAAGATGCGGGCATGATCGCTGCCGCCCGCAGCAAAAACCTGACCCTGACCAAGCTCGAAGCGATGACAGCAGTCTGCTCTGTGGGACTCGATATGATCGCCATTCCCGGGGATACGCCGGCGGACGTCATTTCGGGCATTATCGCCGACGAAGCCGCCATCGGCATGGTCAATTCCAAAACGACCGCCGTGCGCCTGATCCCGGCCATCGGAAAATCGGCGGGAGAAGAACTCAACTTCGGCGGTCTGCTGGGGAACGGTCCGATCATGGACGTCAATACCAGTTCCCCGTCCCGGTTTGTTTCCCGCGGGGGACGCATTCCGGCGCCGATGCAGAGCCTCAAAAACTAACCGGACAGGCCCGCACAAAAAGGCTGCGGCAGGCTGTCTGTGAACAAGACCCGCCGCTCCGGACAAGATGCGGTGCGGCAAAGGAGGATTTTCCATGGAGGATATGATTTCCAAAATCATTGAAATGGACAGGAAAGCGCAGGGATTGTCCGATGAGGCGCAGCAAAGCCGGGCGGATTATGAAAGCGAGATCCTGAGGACCAAGGAAAAGATCAAAAGCGATTATCTGGAACGGGCGAAGGAGCGGATCCGCATCAATCGTCAGGCAGCACAGAAAAAAACCGACGAGCAGCTCCAGGTCATCCGGGAAAGAAGCGCCGCTGCCATTTCCTCTCTTGAAGCGATGGAGGAGAGTCGGCACGAGGAATGGGTGCAGGCGATTTTTGACCGTGTGATCGGAAACTGACGAGACAGAAAGGGTGATGGATCATGCCTTCGGGATTGTCGTCGAATGCTATTCTCGCCAAGGCCCGCGCCATGTACGGCAAAGGGCTGAGCGAGGAAGATTACCGTCATTTGCTGGAATGCCGCACGGTTTCCGAGATCGCTGCCTGCCTGCGCTCCGACACGGGGTACAGCGAGGATCTGGCTCCTTTGGGGGACAGCGTGCACCGGGGGCAGTTGGAGCCTTTGCTGCGGAAAAAGCTGTACCGGGACCTGTTCAAACTGACCCGGTATGCCGGGGAGGAAGCGCTGGAGTTTGCGGATTTCAGTATTTCAAAGTTAGAGATTGAGCAGATCGTGCATTGTCTGACCCTGCTGAATATCGGTCATCCGGAAGAACTGATCGTGACGATTCCCCGTTCCCTGAGCAAATCGGCGCATCTGGATCTGAGCAAACTGATCACCATGCGTACCTATGACGATTTGCTGGAAGCGGCGGCGGGAAGCGCTTATGCCGCCACCCTGCGGGCGTTCCGTCCGGCAGAAGGGGAGAGAATCGATATTGCCGCCGTGGAATCGGAACTCAACAACCGGAACTACGGGCGCATTCTGGAAACCATTGACAAAAGCAAAAACAAGCGGGACCGCAAGGAACTGCGGGACCTGATCACGGCGATGCTGGACTTCCGGAATATTTCCCGCATTTTTCGTCTGAAAAAATATTATCATTATGACAGTGAGCGGATCCGGCCCCTGCTGATCCCCTACGGAAGGCTTTCCCGGCGGACGCTGGAGGAGCTTTGCGCTGCGGACAGTGCGGAGCAGGTGCTGGAAGGGGCCAAAGGGACCTGCCTCGGGCGGACAATCGACCGGCTGGACGAAACCGACCAGGAAAAGATGTCGATTGCCATGATGGGGACGTTCTGCCGCCATCATCTGCGCTTGTCGCCGAACCCGACCATCGTCATGATTTCCTATTTCTATCTCAAGGAGATAGAAGTGAGCAATATCGTAAACATCATCGAGGGGACTCGCTACGGGTTATCCCCGGAAGAAAAAGCAAAACTGCTGGTGAGATAAGAGGAGGTGATATTGTGTCTGTACAATCTGTAAAAGCGATCTGCATGATGGGAATGACGTCGGATTTGGACAAGGTGATCCGCTACTGCGGACGCTCCGGACTCTTTCATCCGGACGAAGCCCCGTCTTTTCAAATGAATATGGAGGACTTCCGGCCCCTGTCGGAAAAGAATCCCTATGCCGGCCCCCTGCAGGAAATGCGGGAAGCGGTGTCCTCTGTCAAGGGGAAGCTGCAGTTTGCGGAAGGAGAAGAACTGGACACAGCCCCGGAGGAAGTGCTGCGGTATGTGAAGGGGTACAGTGAACGTTTGAGAACGTTTTCTGCCGCAGCGGTGCAGCAGCAGCAGGCCATCACGGACTGTCAGCAAAAAATCAACCAGGTCAGACACTTTATCGGGAAAGATCTGAATTTTACCGAATTGATGAAATGCCGTTTTGTGGTGCCGACCTTCGGAAGGCTTCCGAAGGAAAGCATGGAGCGGCTGGAAGCGCTGTCAGGGGATTCCTCCGTGCTGTTTTTCCCTGCGGAAGAAGATGCCCATTCCTGCTGGGGGTTTTATGTCACCCCCATTCAGAAGAAAAAGGAAACAGAGCGGCTGTTTGCGGCCATGCTGTTCGAGCCGATGGATTTTCCTATGGATGCGGGAATGCCGGAGGAATATCTGGAACGGCTGACCAAAGAACTGGAGACCCTTCAGCGGGAGCAGCAGCGCACCGAGAAAAAAACAGCCGCCTATCTTTCCGCCGAACAGGAAAAGGCCGATCGGTATTATACCCGGCTGGAAGAACTGGATGCCTTTTACGCAATCCGGAAATACGTCTACGTCCGGAAAAACAGCTTTGTGTTAGAGGGATGGATCCCGGCGGACAAGGCGGGGGCTTTCCAAACGGCTCTGGACGGCATGGGAAGCGTGGAATACGAACTGATAGACGGGAAAAAGAAGCTGAAGCATTCCCCGCCGGTCATTTTGAAAAATCCGCCGTTTTTCCGGCTGTATGAGTTCTATGTCAAGATGTACGGCCTTCCGAATTATAATGAGATCGACCCCACCCCGCTGGTGGCGCTGACCTATACGCTGTTTTTCGGCATTATGTTCGGCGACGTCGGGCAGGGGATCGTGCTGGCCATCGTGGGCGCCCTGATGTGGAAGCTGAAAAAAATGGAGATCGGGCGCATTTTAGTCCCCTGCGGTCTGATGGGGGCGGTGTTCGGGTTCTTCTACGGCTCCGTATTCGGGTTTGAGGAACTGCTCACGCCGGTGCATCAGGCGCTGTTCCACACGGAAGGAAAACTGCTCGAAGTGATGGAAGCGGATACGATCAATATGATCATCTACGGCTCCGTTCTGCTCGGATTTCTGACGATCGTGGTGTCGATGGTGTTCAATATGGCTTCGTCCTTCCGGCGGCGGGATGCGGAAAGCGCCCTGTTCGGACCGAACGGGCTGGCGGGCTTTGTGTTTTATGTGGCGGTGTTCGCAGGACTGGTCTGCACCATGCTCCTGAATATCCCGGTGATGACCCCGCCGTTCATCATTTGCTTTGTCGCCCTGCCGCTTCTTCTGATGTTCCTGCGGGAGCCGCTGGGCCATTTAGTGATGAGGCGCAAAAACTGGCAGCCCGAAAACTGGGGCGAATACTGTATGCAGAGTTTTTTTGAGCTGTTTGAAATGTGCCTGAGCTATGTCACCAACACCATGTCCTTCCTGCGGGTGGGAGCCTATATCCTTGTGCACGCCGGCATGATGCTGGTGGTGTTCACCCTGGCGGAGATGATCGGCGGCGTGGTCGGCTATTCTTTGGCGGTCATCATCGGCAACGGCGTTGTTATGGCGCTGGAAGCCCTGCTGGTGGCGATCCAGGTGCTTCGTCTGGATTATTACGAAGTGTTCAGCCGGTTCTATATCGGTGAGGGACGGCCCTTTACCCCGGTGACGGCCCGCAGCCGCACCGCCCCCGAAAAAAAATAAACCAAAGGCTGCATGGTATGGATGCAGGTTTGAAATAAAGAAAAATTGGAGGATGAATATCATGTTGGAAACTATTATGCTGTCAGTCCCGGTCGTGTTTTTGATGGTTTCGGTATATCTGACCTATCGTTCGGTCGTCCTTGGAAAAAGAAGCAGAAAAACAGCGGTGCTCCGGCAGATCGCTTCGTTTGCGCTGGTCGGCTCGGTCTGTCTGATGACCTCTTTGGTGGCGATGGCGGCCGGGGAGTCTCCGGCACCGGCGGCAGCGGCTTCCGGCGGGGACCTGAATATGGGCATTTCCATGTTGGCGGCGGCGCTGGCGACCGGCATTTCCGGCATCGGCGGCGGCATCGCTGTGGGCGGTGCGGCTCCGGCGGCAATCGGCGCTACCAGCGAAGACCCCAAAGCCTTTGGTAAAGCCCTGATCTTCGTGGCGCTCGGCGAAGGCGTGGCGCTTTATGGTCTGCTGGTTTCCATTCTGATCATCAGCAAGTTCTGATGAGCCGCTCTGCGTGAGGAAATAAGGTGAGCCTATGAGATTTTATCTGATCAGCGATAACGTGGATACCCTGATGGGAATGCATTTAGCCGGCATTAACGGCGTGGTGGTGCATGAGGAAGGCGAGGTGCGAAAAGCCCTGTCGGAGGCGATGGCGATGGAAGACGTGGCGGTCATCCTAATGACCGAACGCCTGGTCAGCCTTTGCCCGGAATTGGTGTACGACCTGAAGCTGAACCGAAAGCAGCCGCTGATCGTGGAAATTCCGGACCGGCATGGCTCCGGACGTGCCAAAGACTCGATCTCCCGCTATGTGCGGGAGGCGATCGGGGTAAAGATTTGACCTTCGGAGGTGAAGGAATATGTCCAGTACAGTCAGTCAGACCGATAACTTTCTGAAAGCGATCGAAAAATATGCGGAGGAACAGCGCAGAAGGATCCGCACCGAGGTGGAAGACCTGCGGGAAAAAGAGCTGGCCCGCGCGGAAGAAGAAGCGCTGCGGGAAGCCTATGAACTGCTGCGCCGGCAAATGGCCGATGCACAGACCGAATTGGCCTCCCGGGTCTCCTGCGAGGAAAACGAAGGCCGCAAAAAGGTGTTTCAGCGGCGCAAAGAGATCGAGGAGCGGGTGTTTGCCGATGTGCGGAAAAAACTGTCCGATTACACCCGGACGCCGGCTTATGAAAAACTGCTGCAGGAAAGCGTTTTACGCATCCGGGAGTGCCTGCAGGCGGACGATCTGGTGATTTTCTGCCGACAGGAAGACAAGGCGCTGCTTGACCGCCTGTGCGCCTTGCAGGCGATCCCCTGCCGGGCGGAGGTTTCGGAGGAGATCACGCTCGGAGGGCTGATCGGCCGGAGCGCTTCGCTGGGACTTTTGTCCGATGACACCCTCGACACCCGGCTGCAGATGCAGTATGAATGGTTTTATGAACACGCAGGTCTTTCGGTGACCGAATAATAAAAGATGGGATGGAGAATGAATGACGGAAAAAGATGTGATTTTCGGAATTAACGGTCCTGTCGTTACCGTAAAGAATACCAGAACCTTTTCCATGATGGAAATGGTCTATGTCGGAGAAGCCCGCCTGGTGGGGGAGGTCATCGGCATCAGCAGCCGATTGACGACCATTCAGGTGTATGAGGAAACTACCGGCCTGAAACCCGGCGATCCCGTGTATGGAACGGGCGCTCCCATGAACGTGCTGCTCGGCCCCGGCATTATTGATAACATTTTTGACGGGATCGAACGGTCCCTGAAGGCCATTGAAGAAATGAGCGGTTCTTTTATCGCCAGAGGGTCAAGCGTTTCGGCGCTCGATGAGACCCGCTACTGGAACGTTCACATGAAAGTCAAGGTCGGGGACAGGCTTTCGGAGGGCATGATTTATGCGGTCTGCCCGGAAACAGCCATCATCGAGCACCGCTTTTTGGTGCCGCCGGGACTTTCCGGAACGGTGGTCAGCGTGGAGCAGAACGGAAAATATAAACTGCATGACACCATCGTCACCCTGCGGGACGACAAGGGGGAGGAACACGCTCTGACCCTGTGCCAGAAGTGGCCCATCCGGCAGGCCCGGCCGATCCAGAAGCGATTGAAGGGGGATATCCCCCTGATCACCGGTCAGCGCGTGATCGACACCCTCTTTCCCATCTCCAAGGGCGGCACGGCGGCGATCCCCGGCGGCTTCGGCACCGGAAAAACCATGACCCAGCACCAGCTTGCCAAATGGTGCGATGCGGATATTATCGTTTACGTCGGCTGCGGAGAAAGAGGCAACGAAATGAGCCAGGTGCTCGATGAGTTTTCGGAGCTGATCGACCCCAAATCCGGCCGCCCGATGACCGACCGCACCGTGCTGATCGCCAATACCTCCAATATGCCCGTAGCCGCCCGTGAAGCCTCCATCTACACCGGGCTGACGCTGGCGGAATATTATCGGGACATGGGCTATCATGTGGCGATCATGGCGGATTCCACCTCCCGCTGGGCGGAAGCGCTGCGGGAGATCTCCGGACGGCTGGAGGAAATGCCGGCGGAGGAAGGCTTCCCGGCATATCTGCCCTCCCGTTTGTCGGAGTTTTATGAGCGGGCCGGCCGAGCGGATACGCTTTCCGGAGCAGAAGGCTCCGTGACCATCATCGGGGCCGTTTCCCCGCAGGGCAGCGACTTTTCCGAGCCGGTCACGCAGAACACCAAGCGGTTTACCCGCTGTTTCTGGGCGCTGGACAAATCGCTGGCCTATGCCCGGCATTATCCCGCCATTAACTGGATGGACAGCTACAGCGAATATTTTACCGACCTCGACCCCTGGTACCGGGAACACCTCGGCAGCGAGTTTCTCCTGTTCAGAAGCCGCATCACCGCCCTGCTGCATGAAGAAAGCGCTTTGATGGAGATCGTGAAGCTGATCGGCTCCGACGTGCTGCCCGATGAGCAGAAACTGGTCATTGAAACCGCCAAGGCCATCCGGGTGGGCTTTTTGCAGCAGAATGCCTTTCATCCGGACGATACCTTTGTGCCGATGGAAAAGCAGAAGCTGATGATGAAGGCGATCCTTCACCTGCACAATAAGGCAAAACGAGTGATTGCCCGTGCCATTCCGATCTCCCGGATCATGGAACTGGGGCTTTTTGAAAAGTTAGCCAAAATGAAATATGATATCCCCAACAGTCAGCCGGAATTGTTCGACCGGCTCATCGAAGAAATGGATACGGCGCTGGCCTCTTTGACGGTTCAGGAGGACTGAACTGAAATTACGGAAGGAAGTGAATCAAATGGTTCTCGATTATGTGGGCGTGCAGGAGATCAACGGTTCCCTGATCGTGCTCGACGGAGTGAAAAACGCTTCCAATGAAGAAATGGTGGATATTCGTCTGGAGAACGGCACCATGCGCCACGGGAGGATCGTGCAGATCGAGGGAGAAAAAATCGTGGTGCAGGTGTTTGAAGGCACCAAGTCGATTTCTCTCGATAACACCCGCACCCGCCTAAAATGCCGCCCGATGGAAATGGCGCTGTCCCCGGAGATCATGGGACGGGTCTTCAGCGGTTCCGGCCGCCCGATCGACGGGTTCGGAGAGGTGTATCCGGTCAAAAAAGCCAATATCAACGGCACCCCGATGAACCCCGTTTCCCGTATCTATCCCCGGAACTATATCAATACCGGCATTTCCACGATAGATACCCTCATGACCCTGATCCGTGGGCAGAAGCTGCCGATCTTTTCCGGATCGGGCATGAAGCATAACGAATTAGCGGTGCAGATCGTCCGTCAGGCGAGAATATCGGATTCGGAAGATAATAAGTTCGGAATCGTGTTTGCGGCGATGGGCGTCAAAAATGACGTAGCGGATTATTTTCGCCGCAGCTTTGACGAAAGCGGCGTCCTGTCCCGGGTGGTCATGTTCCTGAACTTGGCGAATGACCCGATCATTGAAAGAACGCTCACCCCCCGCTGTGCCCTGACCGCCGCCGAATATCTGGCGTTTGAATGCGATATGCACGTTCTGGTCATTATGACCGACATGACCTCCTACGCCGAAGCCCTCCGGGAGTTCTCCTCCTCCAAAGGCGAGATCCCCGGCAGAAAAGGCTTCCCCGGCTACCTGTATTCCGACCTGGCCTCTTTGTATGAGCGGGCGGGCATGATCAAGGGAAGCAAGGGGTCTGTCACCCAGATCCCCATCCTCACCATGCCCAATGACGATATCACCCACCCGGTCCCCGACCTGACCGGCTATATCACCGAAGGGCAGATCGTGCTGGACCGTTCTCTCGAAGGCGCCGGGTTCTACCCGCCGGTGTCGGTGCTTCCCTCCCTGTCCCGTCTGATGAAGGACGGCATTGGAGAAGGCTACACCCGTTCGGATCATCAGGCCCTTGCCAACCAGCTTTTTGCCGCCTATGCACGGGTGCAGGATGCCCGCTCGTTAGCCAGCGTCATCGGAGAAGAAGAATTGGCGCCGGTGGATAAGAAATACATCGCATTCGGAAAGCTGTTTGAGCAGTATTTTGTCAATCAGGGCTTTACCGAAAACCGCACGATCGAAGAAAGCCTTGATCTGGGCTGGAAACTTCTTTCCACGCTGCCCCGGACCGAGCTGGACCGTGTGGACGATGTCCTTTTGGATAAGTTCTATATTGAAAATGCCGATGAGATCGTGTTTGAATCGTTTTCCGGCGCTGAAAAAACCGGGGACGAGGAAGACGGTGAAGAGTAAACAGGAAAGGGGGAGGCCGCATGGCCATTCGAGCCGTACCCACCAAGGGCAATCTGATCGCTCTGAAAAAATCACTGGTGCTGGCCCGGACCGGGTATGAACTGCTGGATAAAAAGCGGAATATTCTGGTGCGGGAAATGATGACGCTCATCGACCGGGCTTCGGAAATTCAGGCCCGCATTGACGTGACCTACAGCAAGGCGTATCTGGCTCTTCAGCGGGCGAATATCGAGATGGGCTACATCGACGACATCGCCCGGACTATCCCGGAGGAACAGTCTCTCCGCCTGAGCTACCGCAGCGTAATGGGGGTGGAGATCCCCATCGTGACGATCGACACAGAGGAACAGCCCCGGCTCCATTACGGGCTGCAGTCGACGACGCCGGCTTTCGATGAAGCCTACATCTGTTTCCGGGAAGTCAAGCTCCTGACAGCGGATCTGGCGGAGGTGGAAAACAGCGTGTATCGGCTGGCCGATGCCATCAAAAAAACGCAGAAGCGGGCCAATGCCCTGAAAAACATCATGATCCCCCGCTTTGAAGAAAGTGTGAAGTTTATTTCTGATGCGCTGGAGGAAAAGGACCGGGAAGAGTTCTCCCGTCTGAAAGTGATCAAAAACCAGAAAAACGGGAAATGACCCCGCCGCCGGCTCGCAGGAGCCGGCGATTTTTTTGCGCCCGCTGCGTTGGCTAAATGAAAACTGAAAAACGAATAATGGTCTTTGTTTCAGGGCGTTCTTATCGGTCAGGACGCTCCAACGGCGACCTTCTCCGTACCCGTTTATCTTTTGCCCCGCCATCTCTCGCCAGTGCCAGTTCAGGAAGGGGGACCAGTACCCCAAGGGCACTTCCGTCCAGCGCGCCGCCGCTGGCTTTTGCAAGAACTTTGACTTATTCTTTAAGTGCAGGTTTTTAGGAAGGGGGTCCCGGGGGAACAATGCCAACAACTTAAGCGTTAAAGGCAATTACACCACACAAAAGGAAAAAGCAAGGAGGGCATAATGTCCAAAAACAAAGATTAT
>CACYCG010000148.1 GCA_902772855.1 uncultured Ruminococcus sp. | reverse complement strand
GACCCCCCTTCCGGGGCTTGCACTTTAAGAAAAAGCGGCAGCTCCCGAAAACCACAAGAACAACCTCAAATGCGAGATTATTATTCATTATTCATTATTCATTAAGCCGCCATCGGCGGCCAGCGTGACGCTGGACCCGGGTCTGGGGGAGTGCCCCCAGACCCCCCGTTCGGGACTTACGCTTTAAGAAAAAGCGGCAGCTCCCGAAAACCAGAAGCAGAAGAGCATTATTCGTTTTTCGGCTTTCAGTTAGTCGCCGCTGCCCCTCGCTTATTTATACTATTTCCATTTAGGGATGAAAGGGAAAGGGAAGAGAGAGGACAGTATGCACCAGCAAGCTGTAAGGGGGACCTCTGTCCCCTTACAGCGGTACTGACCTCTTCCTTGCCTTTTGTCCCTTTTACACCGTGTATATATAGTGTTTTTTTGCTATTGCCATGAGCCTGTGAGCCTGAGCCTCTGGACGCGGGGGGCTACTCGTCCAGTGGTACTACCAGCCCGCCGCAGTCCACATGGTACCCGCACTCTTTCATGCGTCTTTTTAACGTCGCCTTTGATACCCCTAACTATTCCATCACCTGCTCCACCGTCGGCAGCTCTCCGTTATGGGCGTCGAGCGGGGATGACGGCTCATTTCTAATCCAATTTCCAGGAAACCAGCTTTCTGTGGCTGTATTCGAGTTTCAGGGAGAAGAAAGGCGCCTTCTGTTCAAGCAGATCCAGAAAAATGCGGTCGCCCTCCCAGATGGGCAGCTCCTGTCTTACTCTTTCCTTTTCCACCCACAAAAGCTCTCCTTCGCTGCAGTCGGTAAAATTCCCTTCAAAGGCGCCGGCTGTGTACACAAACATATATTCATGCCAGTCGCCATCGGAAAACGTCACAATGCCCCGCAGGACCGGGTCCTGAAGAGTAAGCCCCGTTTCTTCCCGCACCTCCCGGAGATTGCATTCCCCTGGCGTTTCGCCGCATTCAAAATGCCCGCCGATTCCCAGCCACAGGTCGTGGTTGGGGTCGTTTTTCTTTTTGGTGCGGTGCAGCATGAGGTACTTTCCGTCTTGTTCAATATAGCACATGGTGGTCAGTTCCGGTTCCAAATAACTTCCTCCCCTTTCTTCGCAAAGTCCGGCCGCCCCTGTCACAGCACGTCCGGAAGGGTCTTCCGCAGGCGGTTATAATTGAAAATACCGATCCCTACTACAAAAACAAACTCACACAGGAAAATGAGATTTTCATAATCCGGGTGATAGAAGCCCTCAAAGAACCACTGGTGATAAATCAGGGATTTGCGGTAGCCGTTGATGAAATAGGTCATGGGGTTGAACAGCATCACCTTATTGATAAGGGCGTTATCGAGCGCATACGAATCAAAGCAAATGCCCGACAGCCAGAACAGGCCGGACATGATGGTCGTGATAAAGCTCTCAAAGTCCTTGCTGAAAGCGCTCATGGGGGCTAAAGACCAGGTAAGCGCCAAATAGAAAATAAACATCAGCGCCGCATAGCCGAACAGCTGCAGATTGTACACGCTCGGGTAATACCCCACGATGACCAGATACAGATAGGCAAAGGAAAACAGCAGCAGATGAATGTACAGCTTTGCGATGGTGGTGTAGGTCATGATAGCGGACACCGGGAAAGAGATCTTGTTGACAAACTGCCGGTTTTCCCGGATGCAGCGGGACCCTCTTGACACGCAGTCGCTCATGAAGCACCACGGCAGGAAGCCCACCATGATAAAAATGAAAAACGGGATATGGAACTCCGTCACCGTCCGGTTGGCGCCGCCCTTGATGCCGATGGTGAAGGCAAACCAATAGACGAACAGTTGGAACAGCGGCTTCATCACCGCCCAGAACGGCCCGATGACCGCTCCTTTGTAGGTTTTGATCAGGTCCTGCCTGGCCAGCATGAAGATCTGCTTGCCAAAGCCGATGTGTTCCTTCGGAATGCGGATGAGTCCGTCTCCGATCGAATGCATCAGCCTTGCGGGGCGGTTCGGTTTTTTCTCCACAGCCTCTGTCATAGCGTTTCCTCCGTTATATCTCTGTTTTTTTCCGAATGTTTTCGTACACATTCCCGGACCCTTTCTATCTCCTGTTCGGGAAAGTCCGTCAGGCTGCGCTTCCAGAAGGGGATCTGCAGCAGCCCGGTGAGCGTGCCCCAGCCGTAGGCCAGATGCAGCAGCAGGAAAACCCCCGGCAGCAGCAGCAGCCATGCGCTTTTGGGGGACGAACCCGCAAAAGCCGTCACCGACATCACCACATCCGCCAACGCATACAGCAGGACAAGCCCGAGCAGCGGGAAGCAGCTCCAGCCGATTCCCAAAAACACTCCCGCCGCAGCGAACAGGCCGGTCAGCAGCAAGCCAAGCACCAGACAGAACGGGGCAAAATGAAAGACGGACAGGCAGCCCGGACAAACGCTCAGCGTCAGCCCGATCCATTTTCCGTTTCCGTATTTCTGACACAGCATACTGCGAAAAGTGGGGCGGATGAGCTGGCAGGACGTAATGCGGCTGCTTTTGCAGATGCGAAAGCCGTTTTGCCGCAGGCGGTAATGGAATTCGTTGTCCTCGGTGCGGCCGAGCGCTTCGTGAAATCCGCCGACCTTTTCAAATACCTCCCGCCGGTACGCCCCGTGGAAGAGGGACGAAACATATTCCTTTTCTTCCCCTCCGGTGCGCCGGTAGGAAGCGATGGAAGAACCGAACAGGGAGCTTTCCGCTGTGAGGAGCATTCGGCGGTAGGGCGTGGCGTCGGCTGCGATGCTCGGGCGGGCGCCCCCGCAGACCATTTCCCCCTCCTCAAGAAGACGGACGTTTTCCGAAACAAATTCAGGCGGGATGGAGGCATGGGCGTCCACCCGGATGAT
>CACYCG010000147.1 GCA_902772855.1 uncultured Ruminococcus sp. | reverse complement strand
AGAAGACGGCTGACAATCCCGGGGTCCAGCGCCGCCGCTGGTTTGAAAAGGCTGGACCGAAACTTTGCTTTCCTTTGCAAGACTTTTAGCTTTCCCGTTGACTGTAAGCCCCGAAAGGGGGGTCCGAAAATTTGACAGCTTTGGTCCGGGAAACTATAATGAAAAGCAAATCATTTTACTATCAAACAGGAGGGTAAAAGTATGAAGAAAAAAACATCCACTCTGTACAAACGCCTTTCGGCGGTACTGCTGTCAGGGGCGCTGCTGCTGAGCGCCGGGGCGCTGCTGCCGGCGGGGGCGGACAACCCGTTTTCCCTGACCGCTAAAGCGGAGGTGACGGCGGGCGGCAATTACGAATATTCCGTTCAGGACGGCGAAGTAACCATTACCAAATATGCAGGAACCGGGACCACCGCTAAGATCCCATCAAAGGTGGACGGAATGCCAGTGACACAGATCGGGAACTATGCATTCATGAACTGCACGGAGGTGACGAGCGTTACCATTCCGAGCAGCGTGAAATCGCTCGGGCAGAGTGTGTTTTACGGCTGCACGAACCTGACCGCCGTTTCGCTCCCGGAGGGCCTGACGGATATTCCGAGGCTTCTGTTCTACGGATGCTCATCGCTTGCAGAAGTCACCATTCCGGATAGCGTCTGCCACATGGGGGACAAAGTCTTTTACGGAACAAAATGGTATGACGACCAGCCGGACGGCCCCGTTTATGCCGGAAGGATCTTTTACACCTACAAAGGCACCATGCCGAATGGCACATCGCTTGTCATCGAACCCGGCACCGCCGGAATCGCCGCCAATGCGCTGGAGGACCGCAAAGAGCTTTCCTCCCTCACCATTCCGGGCAGCGTGAAGATCATCGGCCGCATGGCCTGCAGCGAATGCAAGGGCCTTCTCTCCCTCAACGTTCCGGAGGGAGTGGAAGAGATCCGGGATTCCGCCTTTTTCGGCTGCACTATGCTTTCTTCCGTTACCCTCCCCAACAGCCTGAAGGTCCTGCAGGGGACGACGTTTTCTACCTGCCCGTCCCTTACATCCATCGTGATCCCGGAAGGGATCACCACTGTCAGCAGCGTCCTGTTTGCGAACTGTACCAGCCTGACCAGCGTGACGCTGCCGAGCAGCATTCAAGAGATCAGTCTGTATGCCTTCATGGGCTGCAAGAGTCTGGAAAGCATTCAGCTTCCGAATGGTCTGACAAAAATCGGGCCTTCCGCCTTCTCCAGCTGCTCTTCCCTGACTTCCCTCACCCTTCCGGAAACCGTGACAGAAATCGGTTCCAGTGCGTTTACCTACTGCACAGAGCTTTCGTCCATCACCATCCCCGCTTCTGTGACCACCATCGGCTCCGGTGTGTTCTACAAATGTGACAATGTGACGATCTACGGCGTTCCCGGCAGTGCGGCGCACACCTATGCCGTTGAAAACCAGATCCCCTTTGTTTCCACGGCCGCTTTCCAAAACACCTCCACCCTGAGCAAAACCACCGTTCCGAAGCTGACGGTCGTCACGGTGACGGGCGCCTCCGAAAACGGCACCGGGAACGTCACCTACGCTTTCTATTACAAAAAATCCACCAGCAAAACCTGGACGTCTATGGGCGAAAAGTTCGGCAATACGAAAGAAGTGAGCTTCATCCCGAACATGGCCGCCACCTATCAGGTCATGGTCAAAGCCAAGGACGAAACTGGCAAGGTCGTGACAAAAATGATGGAACTCATTTCCACGAAGCCGACCGCTGATGACTTGGTGAACGTGTCCACTATTTCCAAGACCGAAGCGAAAAAAGGCGAGGCCATCGCCCTGACCGGCAAAGCCACCGGCGGGCAGGGCGCCTACACCTACGCCTTCTATTACAAAAAAGGCACCAGCAAGACCTTCACCCCCGTAGCCGAACCGTATTCCGGCAAAACGAAGGTGTATTTCAAGCCCGCCTATGCGACAGAATACACCGTGCGTATCCTCGTCAAGGACGAAGCCGGGACCGTGGCGGTGAAGGAGTACAAAGTCAACGTCACAAAATAACAATTTCCCCGCCCGTTCTCCGGAATGGGCGGGGGTTTTGCAAATGGCTGCCTGAAAAATGAATAATGGGTTTGGTTGAGGCTGTCCTTCTGTCGTTACGTTGTTGAAAGACCGGCAGGATGCCGAGATGGTTTTATGGGCGGTGTTTGAGGTTGTTCTTCT
>CACYCG010000146.1 GCA_902772855.1 uncultured Ruminococcus sp. | reverse complement strand
GCGTCACGCTGGGATACTATTGACAGAGTGGTGCAGGCTGATTATAATATGGAGTGACATAGCTATTTTTTTGTGCTACATGAACATAATGGAGAGAGGGGAGAGAAGAAATGATCCATGCTTTAGAAGTAGAAGGACTTGTGAAAGAATATAAACAGCTTCGGGCGGTGGACTCCTTGTCTTTTGTTCTGAATGAAGGAGAGATCTTGGGACTTTTAGGCCCGAACGGCAGCGGGAAATCCACTACGATCAATTGCATTTTGTCGCTTTTGCGGTTTCAGGAGGGGACGATCCGTATTTTCGGAAAGGAAATGTCCCCGAAAGCCTATGACATCAAGCGGGACATCGGGGTCATCTTTCAGGATGTGGCCGTGTTCGACGAATTGACCGTTTGGGATAACATCGATTATTTTTGCGGTTTATATATCCGGGACCGGAAGCAGCGGCGTCAGTATGTGGAAGAAGCGATCGAGCTGGTATCCATCGGAGAGTATAAAAAGTTTTATCCCAAGCAGCTTTCCGGAGGACTTCTGCGGCGTCTGAATATTGCCTGCGGCATTGTGCACAAACCGAAACTGCTGTTTTTTGATGAGCCCACTGTGGCTGTCGACCCGCAGAGCCGCAACAGCATTCTGGAAAGCATTGTCCGCCTGCGGGATGAAGGGGCTTCGGTGATCTACACCAGCCATTATATGGAAGAGGTCGAGCAGATCTGCGACCGGATCATCATTCTCGATCAGGGAAAGATCATCGCGGAAGGCACCGCCGACAGCCTGAAGGATCTGGTGAAAACGGAAGAAAAACTGATTTTCGAGCTTCGCTCCGTTTCTCCTGCACAATTGGAAGCGCTTCAGGGATTGTCCATCGTATCCGCAGCCGTATTTGAGAAGAACCGTCTGACGGTCTCACTGAAGGAGGGCACAGAGACTATTGCGCCGGTGCTGGAGTGGATGAAGCGGCAGAAACTCCGCTATTCCAAGGTATATTCCGAGCGCCCCACCCTGAACGACGTGTTTCTGGAATTGACGGGGAAGGGGCTGAGGGACTGATGTTTTTGCATGAGTTTATCGCTTCTTTGAAGCTCCTGCTGAGAAAAAAGCCGCTGGTGTTCTGGACGATCGCTTTTCCGCTGGTCATGGGCTGCCTGTTCCACTTAGCCTTTGCCAATATTGAAAGCGGAGAGGTATTTGATAAAGTCTCTTTAGGCGTGGTCAACGATGCGGGCTTTCAAAAGGAAATGATCCTGAAAGAATCCTTGAAAAGCCTTTCCGAAGGAGACGATGCCATTTTTGACATTACCTACTGCACGCTGGAAGAAGCCAACGCAGCCCTGGACGAAGGGACTATTTCCGGATATGTCCAATGTCAGGAAGACAGCGTGGATCTTTTCATCAGAAAAAACGGGATCGAAGAGACCATTACCTCTTCCGTTTTAGAAGAGATCCAGGCCGATGGCGTCATCATTACGGAACTCAGCACCGAAAAGATCAAGGCACAGATCCTGAAAGGAAACTTTGCCCTGGATTTTTCCGGCCTGATCGAAGAGATCACCCATGATTTTCTCGAAACGCCCACCCACGTCCGGGAAGTCACCAACCCGCACATGAGTTATACCATGATCGAGTTTTACTCCCTGATCGCCATGTCCTGCCTGTACAGCAGTATGCTTTCCATGACTCTGATCAATTACAAAATGGCGAACCTGTCCGCTGTCGGAAAACGGTCCACGGTTTCTCCCGCCTCTCGGTTAGCAGGGCTGACCGGCACATTGGCCGCTTCGTTTCTGGTGCAGGTCATCGGACTGGCATTGTTGTTCTCTCTTTTGATTTTTGCCTTCCGGGTCAATTTCGGAGACCATCTCGGTCATGTGGTTCTCCTTTCGCTGACCGGTTCTGCGGCGGGATTGGCGCTTGGGATCGCCGTCAGCGTTCTGTTCAAGGTGGGGGAGAATATGAAGATCACCATCCTGATCTCCCTGACGATGGCCGGCTGTTTCTTTGCCGGCATGATGGGGATCGAAACGAAATATGTGATCGACACGACGGTCCCCGCTTTGAATCTTGTCAATCCGGTAGCTATGATCACCGACGGGCTGTATGCACTGTATTATTATGACACGTTCGAGCGGTTCTTTTTTGATCTGATCAGCATTGGGATATTCACCGTGATCATGCTGGCCGTCTCTCTCGTGGGACTCAGGAGGCAGAGCTATGATCATTTTTAGTACCTTTTTGAAAGTCATCAAAAAGAACCTCTTCACCATCATTCTCTACACAGCCATTTTGCTGATCGTTTCCGTCATCAATCTGCAGTCAACGGATCCGGTAACGGATTTTTCCGCTGAAAAGCCCGGCATTTGCCTGGTCAATCACGACCCGGATTCCGCACTCAGCAAGGGACTGGAAGCCTTCCTCCAGAAGCAGACAGACCTGCAGACTTCCGAGGAAGCAGGAAGCGCCGAAGAGGATGCCCTGTTCTATCGAAAGATCGCCGCCATCGTTATCATACCGGAGCATTACGGCGCTGATGTCATGGCGGGAAAATCCTCTGATATTATCCTGAAAACGTCGGGCACCGCTTCTTCCTCTTTCGTAAAAATGATGCTGGATAGGTATGTACGGGCTCAGCAGGCCTATGTATCCACGGGACTGGAAGAGGAAAAGGTCGTTTCATCCGTAGAGCGTTCTCTCGAATCGAGGATAAATGTACGCATAACCTCCCAAAAGGATGCTGCAGCCTCCTCCCAAATTTCCTTTTATTTCAATTTTGCTTCGTACAGCATGATGGCGTGTATCGTATTTATCGTTTGTCTGGTCATGTCAAGCTTCAACAATACCAATATCCGCAAGCGCAGCATTGTAGCCAGTATGAGCAACCGGCGCTATACGACCTCTCTGTTGCTGGCGTGCAGTACCTATTCTTTCGTGGTCTGGATTTTCTTTTCGGCTGTCAGTTACTGTCTGATCGGAGCGCCGATGCTTTCTGCCAGCGGAGCCCTCAGCATAGTCAATGCGCTTGTATTCTCATTCACCACGTTATCCCTGTCCTATATGCTCAGCACCCTCATTCGGGAAAAAGAGGCGGTCACCGTCATCGCCAACGTGCTCTCACTGGGATCCGCTTTTTTGTGCGGGGCCTTTGTGCCCAGTTCCATGCTCCCCGACGGGGTACTGATCGGCGCCCATGCGCTGCCGTCCTATTGGTACATCCATTTCAATGAACGCCTGCGGGATTTGGAAGAGGTGAATCTTGAAACAGTCCTTCCGCTGATGAATGATATGGTCGTTCTGTTTCTATTCGGGCTTGTATTCATAGGGCTGAGCGTTGTCATTTCTGCCAAAAAGCGGCAGATGCAATCATTTGAATGATCAACAGAAACGGAGTATCGTTATGAAAAGAAAAAAATGGATGAAAACCGCTGCGATGACGCTTTCGGTCTGGCTGCTGATCCTCACTGCTTTTTCGGCCTGGGGACCGGTCCTCACGCCCGAAGCTGCTTTGGCGGAAGGGGATTTCACCTACACTCTCCGCAGCGGACAGGCACAGGTAGTTTCGTATAAAGGCACTTCCCAGGAAGTCATCATTCCGCTTCGGCTCGGGGGCGCAGTGGTCACCAAACTGCATTATGCGCTGTTTGAAGACAAGGAGATCACTTCGGTCTTTATTCCGGCCACCGTCGAGCAGATCGGTTCGGGAACGCTCCCGGAAGGCACCGTCATTTACGGAGAAAAAGGCTCCTATGCCGAACAATATGCGGCCAGATACGGCTATCGCTTCAAAAGCAGTTATGTTTACTATCCGAAGACCGTTTCCATCAGCAAAAGCACCGCCACCCTTCCCATCCCCAAACAATTGAAGCTGTCCGCCAAAGTCGGCCCCGAGACCACTCCCTATGTGGATATCACCTGGTCAAGCAGCAATCCGAAAGTGGCTTCTGTGGACAGCAGCGGGCTGGTCACCCCGCTGAAAGCCGGAACGGTTTCTATTTTTGCCACCGCCAAAAACGGGGTCCGTGCCAGATGCGTGATAACCGTGCCCCAGCCGGTCACAAAAGTGAAAGTAAGCCTTAGCTCCGTCGTGATCGGAAAAGGGGAGAAGGTTTCTGTTTCGGCAAGCCTGTATCCGACAGATGCGGCCGACAAAACGGTTCGCTGGAGCAGTTCCGATACGTCCGTTGTCAAAGTGACAAACGGACAGATCCAGGGCCTCAAAGAAGGCACCGCTTCGGTAACGGCCGCTTCTGTCAACGGGCCGTCTGCGGTTTGTCAGGTCACGGTGAGAAGCGCACCGAGCAAGGTCACCATGCGATCGAAAACGCTGTACATAGGGATCGGAGAGACCCTCACCCTTGGCAGTGACGTTTCTGTGGGGGCGGCCTCCTATTCCCTGAGCTATGGATCCAGCGATCCGAAAAGACTGAAGGTCACCACGAGTAATCGTAAGGCCACGCTGACGGGTCTTGCCAAAGGCAGTGTTTCCGTCACGGTGAGGACCTATAACGGAAAAACGGATACCTGCCGGGTGGTCGTCATGAGCGCTCCCACACAGATCCGTTTCGGTACGAATAAGATCACCCTTTCCGTAGGAGAAAAATACACACTGAATACTTTTCTGAGCGACGGCGCCGCATCCGTCCGGACCTTTTCTTCGGAAAATCCCTCTGTTGCCGCCTTCACTCCGAATAATCCGAACGGAGAATTGGTCGCCAAAAAGCCGGGCACGGTCAAAGTTTGCGTATCGACCTACAACGGCAAGAAGGCTTACTGCACCGTCACGGTGGTGCAGTATTCCCTGCGGAAGCATTTAGTGGATACAGCGCTTCAGTTTGTCGGGCTTCACGAAGGGGACGGCTCTCATCATAAGGTCATCGACATTTATAACACGCTGGATCCTCTTCCGGTCGGGTATCGGGTGCAGTATACAGACGACTGGTGCGCCACCTATGTATCCGCCATGTCGGTGGAAGCCGGGCTGACGCACATCGTCTATCCCGAATGCGGCGTGGAACGAATGATCAGCCTGTATAAACAAGCGAACTGCTGGGTGGAAGACGATGCCTATGTGCCGCAGAGGGGAGACCTGATCTTTTTTTCCTGGCACAATAACGTGATCGGAGACTGTCAGACACCCGCCAGCCATGTAGCTATTGTAGCCGATGTCAACAACGGGTTTATCACAACGGTAGAAGGCTGCATTGGTCCGAACCAGCTCTATGATGCGAGAGTCGGCCAGCGGGTTTTTGCCGTCAATGA
This sequence comes from uncultured Ruminococcus sp., assembly GCA_902772855.1. Classification (GTDB taxonomy): domain Bacteria; phylum Bacillota; class Clostridia; order Oscillospirales; family Acutalibacteraceae; genus UBA1213. The sequence goes on along the minus strand of CACYCG010000146.1, from coordinate 3,164 downwards.
TCAGGAGATCCGTGGTTTTGCCACCCCCGCTTATCCCGAATAAACCAGCCCTGTGCAGCACAGCAAAAAACTCCCCGTCATCTTGTGCGGGGAGTTTTTTTATGATTCCGAAAGGCTGGACAAGCGGATCATTCGGTGCGAAGGGCCACCACCGGATCCTTCCGGGAAGCGGATTTGGCGGGGATAAAGCCGCCGATCATAGTGATCAGGGTGCTGACGCCCAGCAGGAGCAGGGCCGGCAGAATGGGAACGGCGATTTTGATGGCAGTATTTTCTTCTGCCAGCAGGGAACCGATGATCAGGTTGGCGGGGATACACAGCAAAGCCGCCACGACAATCCCGATCAGACCAGCGAGGAAGCCGATGATAAAGGTTTCGGCATTGAACACGCTGGAAATATTTCTTTTGGAAGCGCCCAGCGCCCTCAGGATACCGATCTCCTTGGTGCGCTCCAGCACGGAGATATGGGTGATAATGCCGATCATAATGCAGGACACCACCAGCGAAACTGCTACAAAGGCGATCAGGATAAAGGAAATCGTATTGATCATGCTGGTGAGCTGTTCGGTGATCAAGGCAAAATAATCGTTATACTCGATCCGGTCGTTTTCATTGGCGTCGGCATTATAGATTTCCAGCAGGTTCATAATGCCCTGTTTTCCGTCGAAGGTATCCGGGTAGATCACAATGGAGGAGGGGGTATTTTCGTTGACGTATCCGATCTGGTCGAGCGTATCGTTAAAATTGTCCGCATCGTAATTGTACATGGTATAGAATTGGATCAATTCCTTATCGCCCAGGGCATCTATTTTTTCGTCGAATTTCTGTGCGATGGTTTTTTCGGTAGCCTCTGCCCCGAGATCGGAAAAACTGCCTTCCGACAGGTTGTACAGCAGATTGGCTTTTTCCGAATCGGTTTTTTCTTTCATCATGGTGCGGATATAGGCTGCAAGCGCCTTATCATCTTTTTTGTCAAAAGGCAGTCCGGTGATGACGCTTTTGGTATCATCCTCCATCTGTGCCACGATGACGTCGGCTTTCTGACAGTTTTCAATCATTTTCTGCGTAAACAGGTAATTGTACCCGATCAGTTTGGTGCCCCAGGAAGTGGCCGAAGTAATGTCCATGCTGTTGGCATTGGACTGGACGATCCCCACGACTTTCAGGTCGTACCCTTTGGTTTTGATGATGGACTGCAGGGCATTGTCGGTATCCTCAACATAGCGGTAGGTGCCGCTGTCCTTTTTGACGTAGCGGTCAAAGGCCGGCAGGATCTTCAGGGTCATTTTGCAGATGTCCTCATAGCTGACAACGCCCAGCCCGTCTTTTCCGGCCAAAGAGGGATTTTCACAGAGCTTTGCATAATCCTCCGAAGAAATCAGGTTGAGCTGACAGAGCTTTTCGGCCGACAGGGTCCCGTCCTCATCCACAAAGAGAACGCATTCATCTTCTTTTTCCGGCCACTGGCCATAGATCATCATATAATCATTCAAAGTTTTCTTGCTGATGATCGCATCGTCCCGTCCTCTGGGCAGTTCGATATAGCCATCGCTCATATAGTAATCCGATGAATGGAAAGCGCCGGTGGAGTCCAGATAGGAGGAGGTGTTGCGGTAGGTACCGTCTGACAGCGGCACATACCCGTTAAAGACCAGGTTGTAGGAGGAGGTGATGGTGCCGGTGCCGATATACTGGTCGGCGCCGTTGGCGGGGTCATCGAGGAAGGCTTTGAACTTTTTCAGGTTGTTCTTTTTGGTTTTCTGTTCAAATAAATCGCTGTCAAAGACGGTTTTTTCCGCTCTGGCGGTGACTTTTCCTTCTACGGGAGCAATCTCTGCGGCATCATCTTCCGTGTCATCCATAAAGGTGTAGGAATAGGCAACGGAGTCAATGACAATGGGATAGCTTTCAATGGTGCTTTTCTGCAGTTCAACGATGTACTCGTTCACGCCGCTGGTCAGCGCTAAGATCAGGGCGATGCCCACAATGCCAATGGAGCCGGCCCCGGCGGTGATGATCGTTCTGCCCTTTTTGGTTTTCAGGTTATTGAAGCTCAGGGAGAGCGATGTCAGGAAAGACATTTTGGATTTTCCGAAGGTGACCGCTTTGGCGTCTCCCGGTGCGGCGGTTTCGGGGACGGTATAGGGGTTGGAATCATCTATGATTTTTCCATCCCGCAGACGGACGATCCGGGTGGAATACTGCTCTGCCAGTTCAGGGTTATGAGTAACCATGACCACCAGCCGTTTTTCCGCCACTTTTTTCAGGATCTCCATCACCTGAAGGCCGGTTTCCGTATCCAGCGCACCGGTCGGTTCATCGGCTAACAGAATTTTCGGGTCGTTCACCAGCGCACGGGCGATGGCCACCCGCTGCATCTGGCCGCCGGATAATTGGTTGGGGCGTTTATGGATATGTTCTTCCAGTCCGACTTCCCGCAGGGCGTCCAGCGCTCTTTGCCGTCTGTCCTTGCCCTTGATGCCGCCGATCGTCAGGGCCAATTCCACATTCGCCAGCACCGACTGGTGGGGGATCAGGTTATAGCTCTGGAACACGAACCCGATGGCATGATTGCGGTAAGAATCCCAGGCACGGGCATGATACATTTTCGTGGAAATCCCGTCAATGATCATGTCGCCCGAATCATACCGGTCCAGTCCGCCGATAATATTCAGCAGAGTGGTTTTACCGGAACCGCTTGGCCCCAGGATGGAGATAAACTCATTATCCCTCAGATTAAGACTGACATCATTAAGGGCTTTTTGTACCAAATCGCCGGTTCGGTACACTTTGGAAACGTGTTGAATCTGTAGCATTTGATCTCTCCTTTATCGTGATGATGTCACTGCATTCCGGCAAAAGACCCGCCGGTTTCTTGTGAACTGTCCATAGTATATCCTCTGAACCACCATTTGTCAACCGGCAGCCAGCGTGGCGCTGGACCCCGGGATTGTCAGCCGTCTTCTTCTGTTAAAAGTCTTGCAAAGGAGGGAAAGTTTCCATCCACCCTTTTTCAAAAGGCGGCAGAGTCCAGAGGTGCGGGTCTCCGGTGGAGACCTCTGCCGAAGGCGCTGGGCGGAAGTGCCCTTGGGGTGCAGAAGCGCCCAGCGGAAGTGCCCTTGGGGTGCACCGACCGAACCGGCAGGTGAGACCGGAGTCTCTGG
>CACYCG010000145.1 GCA_902772855.1 uncultured Ruminococcus sp. | reverse complement strand
TCCTCTCCAGAAATTGCCGCCGCCTACTACAATGGCAACTTCCACGCCCATCTGATTCAATTCCATGATCGGCTGGCAAATTTTCTGCACGGTTTCAAAGTGAATGCCATGCTTTTCTTCTCCGGCAAGTGATTCGCCGCTGAGTTTCAAAAGAACTCTTTTATATTTTGGCTGCATGTTACGCACTCTCCTATTCTTCATCAAAGTACAATTTGCTAACTATTATTTTACTATACCTTGGAATTAAAGTAAAGTATAATTTGTTAATTTTTTGTCTTCGTCCGCTACCCGGCACAGTAAAAAACAGGACGCCCCTGTTCTGAGGATCGTCCTGTGAAAAGCTGTTCGGAATAAAGAATTATTTCACCATGCTGGCGACTTCTGCGGCGAAATCATCGCTACGTTTCTCAAGGCCTTCGCCCTTTTCAAAACGGACAAAGCCAACTACTTTGATCTGTCCGCCAAGGGTTTTAGCAGTCTGAGCGGTGTACTGAGTAACGGTTGCCTTGTTATCTTTGATGAAGATCTGCTCGATCAGGCAATTCTCTTCATAATACTTCACGATCTTGCCGCCAACGATTTTTTCAGCGATATTGGCAGGTTTGCCGGAATTGATGACCTGCTCGGTCATGATCTTCTTCTCATGCTCCAGCACATCGGCGGGCACGTCTTCTCTGCACAGATAAGAAGGATTAGCGGCAGCTACCTGCATGGCAATATCTTTTGCGTACTCGGCAAAGCCTTCTTTGCCGGCCACATCGGTGTCGAATTTGACCAGGACCGCAATTTTGCCACCGGCATGAATGTAAGCGGAAACAGTTCCTTCATACAGCTGGAAGCGGCGGACGATGATGTTCTCACCGATGGTCTGAATTTTTTCCTGCAGAAGCTCTGCCACAGTGACGGTGCCTCCGACAACCGTTTTGGTCATCAGTTCTTCTACGGTCGCAGGTTTTTCAGCCATGATCGTATCGGCGACGGCCTTAACGAAAGCCTGGAATTCGGCATTCTTGGCGACGAAGTCGGTTTCTGCGTTGACTTCCAGGGCCACGCCCATCGTAGCATCTTCATTGGTGCAGGCAAAAGCAACGCCTTCGGCTGCAATTCTGGATGCTTTCTTGGCAGCCTTGGCAAGTCCCTGCTCTCTGAGAACGTCAATTGCCTTTTCCATATCGCCGTCTGCTTCGGTCAGGGCTTTTTTGCAGTCCATCATGCCGCAGCCGGTTTTCTCTCTCAGTGTTTTTACATCTTGTGCTGTAAAAGCCATATTGATAACCTCCATAGAATGATTTTGTATTGATGTATGGAATGAGTGTTTCAAAAAATAGCCGCAAAATGATTTGCGGCTATTTCCCTGTTTTATGCCTCTTCGGAAGCCTCTGCCTCATCTTCACGAGCCGCAGCGCCCATCTGGCCTTCATGTCCTTCGATGATGGCGTTCGCCATGGCGCCGGAAATGAGTTTGACGGCACGAATAGCGTCATCGTTTCCGGGAATGACATAATCGATCTCATCGGGATCGCAGTTGGTATCAACGATTGCAACAATCGGAATGCCGAGCTTCTTGGCTTCAGCAACAGCAATACGCTCTTTGCGGGGGTCTACGATGAAGAGAGCACCGGGAATCTCTTTCATGTCTTTGATGCCGCCCATGAACTTCTCCAATTTCTCGATTTCGAGATTGAGCTTGATGACTTCCTTCTTGGGCAGAAGATCAAAGGTTCCATCGGATTCCATAGTACGGAGCTGGTTGAGTCTTTCAATGCGGCGGCGAATGGTGGTGAAGTTGGTCAGCATACCGCCGAGCCATCTTGCATTCACATAGTAGGCGCCGGCACGAAGAGCCTCTTCCTTGACGGAATCCTGAGCCTGCTTTTTGGTTCCCACAAACAGAACGGATTTTCCTTCAGCGGAAAGATCCCGGACAAAATTGTAGGCTTCCTCTAACTTCTTCACGGTTTTCTGGAGATCAATAATGTAGATCCCGTTTCTTTCGGTGAAGATGTAGGGAGCCATTTTGGGGTTCCATCTTCTTGTCTGGTGACCGAAATGAACACCGGCCTCCAGAAGCTGTTTCATTGACACAACAGATGACATAAAAAAATCCTCCTTTAGGTTTTTCCTCCGCCGGCTTATCACTCACACACACCACAGTGGTGCGCACCTAAACGAAAAAGCCAGCGTGCGTTTTTCATGAAGTATTATAGCACACCTGTTTTCAAAATGCAAGCATTTTTTTACAGTTCCGGGGAACCTGCTGCAGAAGAGCATGATTCTCTGAGCCGCTGCCGGCGGCGTTTCTCCAAATCGCTCCAGCAGCATGGATGCGCCCAAAGGCGACAAACGGGAGCGCCCGTGGAAGAGTATCTGTGGTGAAGTGCTCTAAGGAAACACTCTTGGAAAACTGCCCATTCCGTTTCCAGAAAACGGCACATCCCTGCCGGAACAGACGTCCGGCAGGGATGGCAGCAATCAGTTGTCTTTTTTCTGAAACGGCTTCTGGGAAACGGGAGAGGCATCCGCAGAAGATTTTGCAAGTCGCCGGTTCAGCCGTTCAAACAATCTGGAAAGCGGTTTATAAATCAGCATGGTCATGACCGATACGATCAGTCCTTTTCCGAAGGTGAACGGTACGTTAAAAATCAACAGTGATTTGATCAGATTATCCGATGCCGGCAGAATGGCTTTATACATATTGATGATAATGTCCATATCGCCTTTGGCCCACAATTCCGCATAGATCGGATATACCACATAATAATTGGACACAATGCTGGCGGCCGCCATCGACAAGGCACCGACAAGGCAGGCAATCAAAGCGCCTTTTTTAGTGGTATGGAATTGATAGATGACTCCGGCCACAAAGACGAACACGGCTCCAAGGAGAAAATTGGAGAACTCTCCAACCCCGATGGAACTGCCAAAGGGAAGATGAATGATGTTTTTGATCAGGCAGATGATTACTCCGTAGATGGGACCGAGCACGAATGCACCGATCAGCTCCGGCAAATCGGAAAAATCAAGTTTTAGAAAAGAAGGCACCAGAGGAATCGGAAACTCCAGATACTGCAGCACCACGGCGACGGCTGTCAGCATAGCGGCAATCGTCAATTTGGCTACGGCTGTTTTCTTCCGGGAAGAAGCTGGTCTGGAAGCTGTCACTTCCGGCGCAGTGGGTTTGGGGGATTTTTTTTGTTTTTTTGACATTTGTAAATACCTCCTGCAAAAAGCTGTCTATGCAAAAGTCCCCCGCAGTTGTCTGCGGGGGGAAAACACAAAATCGCCTGCAGTGTCCGAAAAAACGGCGCACCGCCGGATTTTTGCATCTTCTTTCATCCGGACTGTAACCGTCGGCATTGGAATCACACCAATTCTGCATCAGCTTGCGGGCTCGTCGGGAAAGACACACCGCCGGTGGGGAATTACGCCCCGCCTCGAAGACAGCAATTATCAATTATTGTACGCTCCTATCATATCATATCCTTCCGGTTCTGTCAATCTTTTTTGGCAGGCAGCGGCGTTGCGACCAGCGGGAGTCTCATGGGGTGCCCTTTGGGTGCTGTCCCACGGGGACTTCCGCTGGCCGTTACACGAGATTTCCAGCTGTCTTCTGCTATTGTTCGCCCTGCTAATCGTTTTTACACATTGCTTAACTGGAGAATGATTTCCGCTGCTTTGATCCCATCTACAGCGGCAGACATGATCCCCCCGGCATAACCGGCTCCTTCTCCGCAGGGATACAATCCTTCCATAGCTACCGACTGCATCAGCTCATTTCTCAGGATCCTCACCGGAGAAGAACTCCGGCTTTCAACCGCTGTGAGAACGGCATCCCCGTAGGCAAAGCCTCTGAGTTTCCGATCCATCAGGATCAGCCCTTCCCGAAGCGGATCTACCAGAAACCTCGGCAGACAGTTTTCCAGGTTTGTCAATTCATAACCCGGCTGGTAAGAGGGAATGATCGAACCAAGGGAAGTGGTTTTGGTGCTGTTCAGAAAATCCGTCACCCGCTGCACCGGCGCATGATAATTCTTTCCTCCCAACTGAAAGGCTCTGCTTTCCACCTGCCGCTGCAGATGGACACCCGCCAAAACATCTTCACTGCCAAAATCTTCTGTCGTTATCCCCACCAGAACAGCAGAATTGGCATTTACCCGATCTCTTGCAAATTCGCTCATGCCGTTGGTGGCCAGCCTCCCTTCTTCGCTGGCAGCCGCTACGACAACGCCTCCCGGACACATACAAAACGTAAAGACCCCTCTGCCATCTTTCAGATGGACTGCCATTTTATAATCGGCTGCGGACAGGTATTTATTGTCCCAAAGACTTCCATACTGCTGTTTATTGACCATTTCCTGTAAATGCTCGATTCGCACGCCCATCGCAAACGGTTTTTGCTGCATAGGGATTCCATGTTCCAACAGCATTTGAAAGGTATCCCTGGCGCTGTGGCCGATCGCCAGCACTGCATGGTCGGTATAGATCGTTCGCACGGTTCCTTTATGCAGGACTTCTACCGCTGTCAGACGCCCGTTGTCCGAACGGATGCCTGTCAGCGTTGATTCAAAACAAAATTCCCCGCCCATCCGGATGATCTGCTGACGCATCTGTCGGACCGTATCTTTTAATTTATCCGTTCCGATATGCGGTTTGGCCAAAAACAGGATTTCTTTTGGCGCTCCGTAGCGGACAAATTCCTTAAGAACCAGGCGAATACGGGCATCTTTTGTGCCGGTGTTCAGCTTTCCGTCCGAAAACGTGCCGGCTCCCCCTTCACCGAACTGAACGTTGGAGGAAGGATCCAGTCCTCCCCCGCTCCAGAAGCGCCGGACGTCTTCAGTTCGGGCGTCTACATCTTTTCCTCGTTCGATGACGATGGGATTTTGCCCGGCGCAGGCTAGGATCAGCGCTGCAAATAATCCGCACGGCCCGCTTCCAATCACCACCGGCGGCCGTTCCAGCGTTTTGCAGGGCGGCAGTTCATAAGTGTACTCTTCTATGAGCTTTGCTTTTTGATTTTTCTGCACCACGGCTTTTTCATCGGAATATATAACTACATCCAGCGCTGCCTCAAAATGAATGCTTTGTTTTTTTCTGGCATCTACGCTTCTCCGATAAATGGAGGCAAATTCGATGTCGGAAACCGGAATTCGCAGTTCCCTGGCAGCATACTGCTTCAAAGTGGATTCGTCATAATCCAAAGGAAGGGATACATTATTGATTCTGATCATATTGTCACCATATAATCCTTTACTTCATAAACTTCACCGGAATGCTGGCGCTGCCAAAGGCAAAGTGGAGGTTATAGCCTCCGCAGTCTCCGTCAACATTCAACAATTCTCCGCAGGCGAATAGTCCCGGAATTTTTCTCAGCATGAGCGTGCGGGGGTCCACTTCATCGCTGCCCAATCCCCCTGCGCAAACCTGCGCCTGTGAAAACGCTTCAAAGGGGATGGGAGTGAAAGACATCGTTTTTGCCTGAGAAGCCATTTTCTTGATGGTTCCGTCCCCCAGTTCCCCGCAGGATCTCTGTTGGACTTTGCAGCCGGCAGCGATATATTCCGACAGCTTTTCCGGCAGCAAGCCGGAAAAAAGCCGGTCGGCCGGTTCATAACAAAACAGCTTCCGGCAGCTCTTCAGATATTCATTCAACTGCTGAAAACTCATATCTGGCACTACGTCTGCTGTCACTTTGAGGGAATGGATTTCTTTGCCCCGAACGGTCCCGAAGGTCAGATATTCATGCACCAAGCGGGAAATCTCAAACACGCAGATCCCCGACAGCCCCGTTTCCGTAAATTGGATCTCCCCTTCTTTTGCAGGAAGGGCTTTTCCGTCTGCTGTGACCCATACTTTTCCTGCGGCGCGCACGCCTTTGAGCATTTTATGCTTTTCAAGGGTCATGATCGGAGAAAGCGAAGGAAAAAAGGGAGAATACCGAATGGAAAAGGGTTTCAGAAGTGTCAGAACGCTGTCATCGGCTCCCAGAGAAGGACAGGCTTTGGATCCGCAGCACAGCACCACATACTGTGCTAAGATCGTATCCGTTTCTGAGATCAAACGAAAACCGTTTTTCTGCTTCTGGATGGCAGAGACAGGATGATCCAGAAGAAGCTCTACCTGCAGACGTTCCAATTCCGCTTGCAGACGCCCGAACACGGAGCTTCCCCGGTTGCTGTACGGATACAGCCTTCCTGCCTCATCCGCCCGGAGAACCAGCCCGAGACTTTGGAAAAAATCCAGCGCTTTCTCCAGAGGAAACCGCTCCAGCACAGAGGTATACAGCGCAGCTTCTCCGTGATAATGCGACAGGCTGAGGTCTTCATTGGAAATATTGCAGCGCCCGTTTCCTGCAGCAAGCAGTTTTCTCCCCGGACGAGATTGCTTTTCCACCAGAATAACAGAACCTTTCCCAAAGTGCCTGGCACAATGAATCGCACAAGCCATTCCGGAAGCTCCGCTTCCAAGAACGGCTATCTTCTTTTGTATTTCCAAAACATCACCCGCAACATATCGTAGTTATCATATTATAACATAATTTCACGAGAATGAGAAGTCTATTCCAAAAAAACTCTCTGGATCGGTTCAGCATTACGCTGTAAGTTGGTGTAAATATTTCTGGGATTATTTGCAGAAGGCTGTCAAAAGAAGGACGCCTGAAAATCCCGGGTCCAGCGTCATGCTGGTCTGGGATTATTTGCAGAAGGCTGTCAGAAGAAGGACGCCTGAAAAACCCAGGTCCAGCGTCACGCTG
>CACYCG010000144.1 GCA_902772855.1 uncultured Ruminococcus sp. | reverse complement strand
TTTTGGCGTCTTCTTTAGGTGCAAGCCCCGGAAGGGGGGTCTGGGGGCACTCCCCCAGACTCGGGTCCAGCACCCCAAGGGTACTTCCGCTGGGCGCGTCACGCTGGCGGCGCAGACGTGTACAAATGAGGAAAAATGGTTTATAATAAGGCGGGAGGTGAGCCCGTTGAAGGTATGGAATCCGTTTCACGGCTGCAAAAAGTTCAGCGCCGGCTGTCTGCATTGTTATATGTACCGAATCGACGAAGCGGTGGGAAGGGACAGTACGCAGGTGGTAAAAACCGGTGATTTTGCCCTTCCGCTGAAAAAGAACCGTCAGGGAGCCTACAAGCTCTCTTCTTCGGATTCTCCGGTTTACACCTGTCTGTCGTCCGATTTTTTTGTGGAGGAAGCCGATGCGTGGCGGGGGGAATTGTGGGAGATGATGAAGATCCGCTCCGATCTTTCTTTCGTGATCATCACCAAACGGATCCACCGGGCTTTTTCGGCGCTCCCGCCGGATTGGGGAGAAGGCTATCCCAATGTTGCCATTACCGTCACCTGTGAAAACCAGCAGGCCGCCGATGAACGCCTTCCGCTGCTGCTGCAGCTTCCCTGCGTGCATAAAGAGATCACGCACGAACCCATGCTCGGGCCTATTGTGATTGAACCGTATCTCCGGGAAGGGAAAATCGAATGTGTTTCCTGCGGCGGCGAATCCGGCCCGGATGCCCGTTTGTGCGATTATGACTGGATCCTTTCCACCCGGGAGCAGTGTATGCGGGCGGGGGTGGCGTTTGTCTTCAGACAAACCGGAGCCAATTTCAAAAAGGGCGGACGCTGCTATCAGATCCCCCGCTCCGAGCAGCATCGTCAGGCGCAGAAAGCCGGCATTGATTTCACTCCGCCCATTTTCCCGGACCCGGAAGAGCAGCTTCGGCGGCTGTCCCGCTCTGCCTTTCGCAGCCGATTCCGGCTTGGCGAAAAGGAGCGGCAGTATATCGCCGTCAAAGGCCTGCCTGCGATCCGACAGCACGCTTCCGATTTTCTGAGCGCCCGCTTAGCCCCCGCCGAACCGCTCCACGACGGCAGCCAGACCCCCATGAAAGGGCATCCGGTTTTTATAGCGCAGCACGCCTGCGCCTGCTGCTGCCGGGGCTGCCTGCAAAAATGGTACGGTATTCCGAAGGGGAGAGCGCTCTCTCCGGGTGAACTTGCGTATCTGACAGACCTTCTGATGTGCTGGATCTCCGGTCAGATCAAACCCTGAACTCCGGCTTGCTGTCCATCCTCTGTTTTTTACGTTTTGGAATATTTCAGCGCAAAAAGAAGATGTCAATTTTGGTACATAATTTGCCGTTTTTTTCATTTTTTTAGCCATTTTCCATAGGAATTGTTCCATCTCTGCCGCCCGTAGAAAAATCGCTTGTATCCGTGTGTAAAGTATGGTATAATAAAAAATCACTGAGGCATTTCAGGCGATGCCGAATACTATCGTTGAAATGAGAAAATGATCATGAAACATAAAGATCGAAAGAAAATATGTTTTGCGGCTTCTTCCGGAGGACATTGGGAAGAATTGATGTGTATGCGCTCCTTAACGGAGGAATGCGATTGTTTCTTTGTCACCGAAGAGGGCGGTCAGGCGGAGGATTCTTCTCTGAGTCCCTTGTACCGTTTCCCTCAGATCAACCGCAAGGAAAAGCATTTTCTAATTCATTTTCTGAAACTGTTTTTCAAAGCCTCCAAGGTGATTCATGCGGAAAAGCCGGATGCCATCATTTCCACCGGTGCATTGGTCACCTATCCTTTTTGCGTCTTCACCAAGCTGCGTGGCGGCAAGGTGATCTATATTGAATCCTTCGCCCGGGTGAACAACGGTTCTTTGACCGGGAAATTGGTGTATCCCATCGCGGACCTGTTTTTAGTGCAGTGGGAGCCGCTGCTGAAAGTGTATAAAAAAGCCAAATATGTTGGCGGAATCTTTTGAGGTGCGGGATGATTTTTGTAACGGTCGGAACCCAGAAGTTCCAATTTGAACGCCTGCTGCGCCGGATCGACGACCTGATCGAACAAGGGAAGATCACCGAGGAAGTGACAGCGCAGATCGGCCACAACACCTACCGTCCCCGGCATTATGCGTTCAGGGACTTTCTCTCGAAAGAAGAATACACAGCGGCGATCGCCGGGTGCAGCCTTCTGATCACGCACAGCGGGGTGGGCAGCATCATCACCGGGGTAACGCATCACAAACCGGTGATCGTGGTGCCCAGACTGGCTAAGTTTCAGGAACATATCGACGACCATCAGGTGCAGATCGCAGAGTCCTTCAGCGCGCAGAATCTGATTCTGATGTGTGACGAACAGGGAGATCTTGCCGCTCTGATGCAGGAGGCCCGGGAACATACCTTTGCGGAATACGTTTCACAGCGGGAAGAAATGCTGAACACGATCAAGGCGTATTTAAGCACTTTTTGAAACCATCGGAAGGGAAGTTTATTCTTTTGGATAAAAAAGAAGTCAAGATACTGATGTGCGGTTCCAAGCTGAACGTCAAAGGCGGGATCGTATCCGTGATCAAGAATTATTTAGGCTATCAGGGCTGGGGAGAATACACCATCAAATATATTCCCACCCATACAGAAAAAAGCAAGCCGATCATAGCGCTGTTTTTTGCCTTTGCCTATTTCCGGGTGGTGCTGACGGCTCTGTTTGGAAACTACGACATTATCTATCTTCACACGGCCGAGCGGGGCAGTTTTTACCGAAAGGCCATGATCCTGCGCACCCTGCGGAAGTTTCACAAACCGGTCATCCTGCATCATCATGCAGCGGAGTTTGAATTGTTCTATCAGTCGCTTTCGGAGAAGAAAAAACAGTATGTGGACGAAACCCTTCGCCGGGCCAGCCTGAACATCGTTCTCAGTCAGCGCCTGATTCCCATGATCACCGAAAAATCCCCTCAGGCATCCGTAAAAGTGCTGTACAACGCCGTGGCAACCTATGAGAAGAACCCCTACAACCGAGACGCTTCCCATGTCCTGTTTTTAGGCAGACTCGGCGAGCGCAAAGGCACCTATGACCTGCTGAAAGTCATCAAGGAGCTGGACGCTTCTCTCGATCCCTCCGTGAAGTTTTATCTGTGCGGCGATGGGGAAGTGGAAGAGGTAAAGGCGAAAGTCCGGGAATACGGCATCGAACACCGTATCCTGCACGTTGGCTGGACAGACGGAGAGCAGAAAAAAGCCTTTTTCCGGGAGACGATGATCAACGTGCTCCCCTCCTATAATGAAGGACTTCCCATGACGATCCTGGAAACGATGGCCTACGGGATCCCGAATATCAGCACGAATATTGCCTCCATCCCCGAAGTGATCCGGGAGGGAGAAAACGGGTATATGATCACCCCCGGCGATACGCAGGCGCTGTCCGAAAAGCTCCTCATGCTCAGCCGGGACAAGGAGCTGCGGATCCGTCTAAGCGAACAGGCGGAAGCGGACATCAAAAGCGGTTTTTCGCTGGATCATCACATCACGGTCCTGAAAGGCTATATCGACAGTCTGCTGTCGTGAATCGGAGGTGCTTTCCATGAAAAAAGTCGGGATCTGTGCCTGTTATAATACCCTGAATTACGGCAGTATGCTGCAGGCCTACGCCACGCAGGTCGCCATTGAGCGGCTGGGCTGTGACGGGGAATATATCATTTATAAAAAGAAAAAGACCCCCGGGTTTGTTCTCAAACAGATTCCCAGGCTGCTCAACAGCAACCTGATGTTTGATAAAATGTTAGCGTATAAGAAGAAAAGCGCCCTGAAAAAACACCCGGAGACGCAAAAACAGGATGCGCTGCGGGTGCAGGCATTCATGCGCTTTCAAAAGCAGTATTACCGGCATTTTTCTCCGGAATTTTACGGCTATGAGGCACTTTGTGAGGGAGCTAAGCGGTATGATGCCGTTGTGGTCGGCAGTGACCAGCTCTGGACCCCCGGGGGGCTTCCTACGAATTTTTACAACCTGATGTTTGTCCCGGACGAGATCCCGAAGATCTCCTACGCCACCAGTTTCGGCGTCAGCAAGATCCCCTGGTATCAGCGGGAAAGGACCAAACGGTTTTTGCGGCGGATCGACCATCTGAGCGTTCGGGAGCTGAAGGGAGCCGACATCGTGCGGGAAGTGGCCGGTGTAGAAGCGAAGGTGGTGGCAGACCCCACCCTGCTGCTGACCGGCGAAGAATGGCTGGAAAAGATCCCCGCTAAGCGAGTGGTGGAGGAGAAGTATATTTTCTGTTATTTCTTAGGCGAAAATCCCGAGCACCGGACGCTCTCCCGGCAGTTTGCCGAAAAGAAGGGCCTTCCGATCGTCACCACGCCTTTTTTGGACAGTTTTGTGGAGGAAGATCAGCATTTTGGAGACAAGGCTCTTTTTGATATTGCACCCGATGATTTTGTCAATCTGATCCGGGGAGCGGAATATATCATCACCGATTCTTTCCACGGTTCCATTTTCAGCATTCTGAACCAAAAGAAATTTATGACCATGAATCGTTTTGCGGAAGGCGCCAATTCCCGCAACTCCCGCATTGACAGTCTCTGTGCTTTGTTAGGGCTGCAGCAGCGGCGCTGCAGCGGAAGCATGGACGCCATAGAAGAAGATATTCCCTACGATGCCGTAGCGGAGAAACTAACAGCTTTACGGGAGGAATCCCTTGCTTATCTGAAACAAGCCCTTTTACCCGAAGAATGATTACGGAGATGACATCATGGAGAACTATCAGAACGCCTTAGTGACTGCAGTCATTATAACGTATAAGCGTCCTCTTGAAATTCTGGAAAGAGCCATCAGAAGCGCCATTGGGCAGACCCATGCGAATATGGAAGTAATCGTGGTCAATGATTACCCGGCAGATCAGGAGATGGTGGAAGCCATCCGCAGCATGATCGCATCGCTTCACGATTCCCGGATACGCTACATCGTCCATGAACGCAACAGCGGCGCCTGCAAAGCCCGCAACACCGGGATCATGGCGGCCAAAGGAGAGTTCATCGCCCTGCTGGACGATGACGACGAATGGCTCCCCGATAAAACCGAACAGCAGCTTCGGGGCTTTACCTCCGACAAAGTCGGCATGGTATACAGCCCGTTTTATAATATCACCAAGGACCTTCCCGGCACCATCGCCGTGCGGGGGACTAAATCCGGCAATTTGCTGGAGGATATGCTGTGGACCAATCGGCTGGGCGGCTCGTCCATGTCGACCATCCGCCGCGGTGTGTTTGACGTCTGCGGGCTATTTGATGAAACGCTCCTGTCTTCTCAGGATTATGATATGTGGGTGCGGATCGCACAGCAGTATGAGATCAATTTTGTGGAGAAGCCGCTGACACGCCGTTACCTGCTGGCGGAATCCATTACGAATAATTACGAAAAACAATTCCAGGGGTCCATGGCTTTTTTAGAAAAGCACAAAGACCTGCTGATGCAGTACCCGGCGGCCTATAATTTCCGGCTGAATCACCGGGCCAATAAATGCTTTGAGCAGGGCTATCACAAGGAAGCCCGCAGACTGTGCCGCATGGCGGTAAAAGTAAAGCCTTTTTCAAGATATAACGTGACCGAGCCGGTCAGGGGCATGGTGAAGTATCTTTTCCGGATCAAGCGGAGCTGAGCGGCAAACCGCTGATGATCGGTATCAGGAAGAAGAGAAGGAGGAAAACTGATTGAGTGCAACCACATCGCTGCTGATCTACGGCGGCAATATGCTCATTGTCTATTTTCTGATGAAATATGCAGCTAAATCGGAAAAGAACAAACTGCTGTTCTACGCACTGATGGCCGCAGCGATTCTGATTCCCTCCATTTTAGGCGGTCTGCGGTATGGGATCGGCACCGATTATTTTGAGCGCTATCTTCCGGACTTTCTAAAAATCGAAAGCGACATCACCGCTTCCACCAAAGTGGAAGTCGGCTTTGAGTTTATCAGCCGTGTCGTGGTATTTTTTGGGCTGGGATTTCAGTGGATGCTGTTTGTGGTGCAGCTTTTGACCAATGGATTGGTTTTTTCCACCATTATCCGGTATAAGAAAAGCCTCCAGCCCGAATTGGCGTCGCTGATCTATATGCTGCTGTATTATCAGTGCTCCTACAATCTGGTGCGCCAGTGTCTTTCTATGGCCATCATCTTTTTTGCCATCCGCTATATCGAAGAAAAGTCGCTGCTGAAATATGTGCTGTTCTGTGTGCTGGCCGCCACCATCCACACCACGGCCATTATTGCGGTGCCGCTGTATTTTATTTTCAATGTCTGGACCAAAAGCAAGTATAAATACATCAAATGGATCCTCTATGCGGCGCTGGCCTTCATCATCTTCAATTTCAGCGTGGTGTTCGATTTCATGAACCGGTATTTATCGCTGAACTATTACGAGCGGTATATGCCGACCAGTTCCATCGAAGGCATCAGCCTGTACTTTTTCTTAAAATGGTTCCTCTATCTGGTCCCCGGCATGGTGCTGATGTATTACAAGTATCATGGCAAGGACAAGGACGATCCCTTTTTCCAGAAGTTCAGCTTTTTCCTGGCCTTTACCGTCTGCGGCTTTTTGTTCTCGCTGACGTCCTACATGGGTTCCCGTGCCCTGTTCCGCTTGTCGTATTATTTCAATATGGGTTTGGTGATCCTGCTTCCGCTGGAATGCGAAGGCACGAAACTGTTCCTCAAGCTCCCCGGCAAGAACCGCCGGGTGAATCTGATGACCCTGTATTCACTGGCCGTGATGATCGTGGTGTGGTATTATGAATACTTCATCCGTCTGCAGGGAGAAACAGTTCCCTTCCAGTGGGTGCTGTAACAAAAGGAGGCACTGCCGATGTCTGAAAAGAAGTATTATCTGATCTTTGGCGCCCAGATGGTGAACAAGGGAGCGCAGGCGATGCTGTTTGTCACCGCTTCTGAGATCCGGAAGCGGGACCCGCAGGCTGAGATCGTTGTGTTCATCTATGACAAATGGAAGGGGGCAGAGGATCCTTCCCTCTATCGTTTCCGGTTTGTTCCCATCACCATGAAAGAGATCATGAACCTGTCCCGCACCTCTCTGTCCCGTGCCTATCTGCTTGCCAAAAAAGCGAAAATGAAGGCGGATTCTCCCCGCCTGCAGGAGATCCGGGAGATCCTTGAAAACGCAAAAATGGCCTTTGACATCAGCGGCTATGCGCTGTCCAATCAATGGGGGGTCAACGGTTCGCTGTTTTATCTGAGCAAATTTGCTCTTCTGCATCAGTACGGGATCCCCACCTATATCCTCCCGCAGTCCTTCGGCCCGTTTGATTATCATTCAGCGGCCAAGAACATGATGGTCCACCGGCTCACCAAAAAGTACCTGCGCTATCCGGAGATCATTTTCGCACGGGAGCAGGAGGGGTTTGACTGCCTGACCAAAGAAATGAAGCTCTCCAACGTTCGTCTTTCCAGCGATTTAGTGCTGCAAAGCGCCACGGTGGATACAGCGGCCATCTATTCCGGAAAACCCGAAATGCGCACGTTCCCCACCGTGCCGGGGCACTGCGTGGCCATTATTCCCAACTCCAGCAACAACAAGCACGGAAACGGCGAACAGCTTTTGAAGCTGTACGGAGAATTGATTGAAAAGCTGACGGCCATGCAGAAAGAGATCTATCTGTTGGCCCATTCTTCTCAGGATCTGGATGTATGCCGGGCGATCCTAAAGCAAAGCGGGGAACAGCCCAACATCCATCTGTTGGAAGCCGACCTTAACTGCATCGAATACGGAATGTTTATCCGGCAGTTCGAGTATGTCATCGCTTCCCGGTTCCATTCCATCGTCAATGCCTTCAAGGAGCATATTCCCTGCATCGCTCTGGGCTGGGCCGTCAAATATGAGGAACTGCTCGATCTGCTGGGACAAAAGCAGTTCAATCATGACGTTCGCACCTTAACGGATTTTGAACCGGTGTTTGCCTCTCTGGAAAAAATGGAGGCTTCCTTCCAAGAGCAGTCTGCTTTGATCGAGGAAAAGCTCACGAAGATCCAGAAAGAATCCTGTTTTCTGTTTTTGGATGACGTTCTCTGAAAACAAGGTGTCCCAAGCGGCACAAGCAGAAAGGAGCAGCTCTTATCATGCCTAAGTCCCGTGCACAGAAGAGTCTGATGAATATCGGCGTCATGAGTGTCTATGAGGTAGTGGTCATGGTGTGCGGCCTGATCACGCCCCGCCTCATATTAGCGGCCTATGGCTCTTCCTATAACGGCATCATTTCCTCCATCACGCAGTTCTTAAGCCTGATCACGATCCTCCGGGCAGGCGTAGCAGGCGCTTCAAGAGTCGCCTTGTACAAATCGCTTGCCGATCATGATATTCTGGCAACCAGCCGTATCCTGAAAGCGACCGAGGGCTATCTTCGGAAGGTAGCCCTTGTTTTTTTAGGGTATTTAGGCGTTTTAGCGGCCGTGTTCTGGTTTATTTCCGGGACCAATCGTGAAACGGATATTTCCTATCTGGAAACAGCCGCTCTTGTGGTCATCATCGGTCTGGGGACCTTTGCACAGTATTTTTTTGGTCTGACCTATCAGACGCTCCTGACAGCGGACCAGAAGAATTACATCTATTTCATTCAGCAGATCATTGTCACGATCCTGAACACGATCATAGCGGTGGTCATGATCAACCTCGGCTCTCCCATCTGGGCGATGAAATTAGTGAGTGCCGCTGTTTTTGTGGCAAGTCCCATCATGCTGAATCTGTATGTGACTCACCGGTATAAGCTGGTCAAAAAATGCGAACCGGACCCCTCCGCCCTGAAACAGAAGAAAGATGTGCTGGGGCTGGCCATCTCCAATATCATTCACGAAAACACCGATATCGCTATCCTGACGCTTTTTACCGATGTCAAGATCGTTTCGGTCTATGCCGTCTATAATCTGGTCATCAACGGTCTGAAAAAGGTGCTGTCGGTTTTTACCACCGGATTGGAAGCGGCCTTTGGCAATATGTGGGCCAAAAATGAAAACGATGCGATCAAACGAAATCTGGGCATTTTTGAACTGATGATCTTTTCGTTTGTATCCATCGTCTTCTCCTGCACGATCGTGCTGATCCTGCCTTTTGTGGCGATTTACACCCGGAAGGTAACGGACGTGGAGTACATACGCCCCGAATACGCCTTTATCGCAGTGGCGGCGCAGGCGTTTTTCTGTGTCAGAATGCCGTACATGACGCTGGTGCAGGCGGCAGGAAAATACAAAGAGACCCGCAACGGCGCTTTTCTGGAGGCGGGGATCAATTTAGTGCTTTCTTTGGTGCTGGTGAATTTCTTCGGTCTTGTCGGCGTAGCTGTCGGCACGTTGGCGGCGGATGTTTTCCGCACCGTGCAGTATGCCAAATACTGCTGTGACCATTTAGTGGATCTGAAATACCACCAGGTCTTGCTGAGGATCGTCTGGATGAGCGGGAACATCGGGGTCAGCATTCTGTTCTATCTGCTGCTCAGCCCGTTCATCACCATTACCGGCTGGGGCACATGGGTGCTAATGGCCTGCTGTATGTTTGCGTTTTCTTCTGCTGTGACCTTTTTCACCGCCTTTCTCTTTTACCGCAGGGACCTGAAGGCTGCGTGGAATGTGGCAAAACGAACCCTGAAAAAGAAAAAGAAAAAGGCGGAAGCAAAGCATTGACATCAGGAAGAGAAAAAACTATAATAAGATAGTATGAGGTATCGTTTCGATAAACGGAAGTTTTTCCGGAAATATGACAAAAAAAGGTGGTTATTGGTATGAATAGTGATGCGATCCGCAGCGGTGCTCAGTGTGCTCCGCAGCGTTCTCTGCTTCGTGCGCTGGGCATGACGGATGAGGAAATTCAAAAGCCTTTGGTGGGCATTGTCAGCTCCTATAATGAGATCGTTCCCGGTCATATGAATCTGGACAAAATCGTCAACGCCGTCAAAATGGGCGTGGCGATGGCGGGAGGCAACCCGGTGGTATTCCCGGCAATCGCTGTGTGCGACGGGATCGCTATGGGGCACAAGGGCATGAAGTATTCCCTTGTCACTCGTGACCTGATTGCCGATTCTACCGAAGCGATGGCGATCGCTCATGCGATGGATGCCCTTGTTATGGTGCCCAACTGCGACAAAAACGTTCCCGGACTGCTGATGGCGGCGGCCCGGCTGAATATCCCAACGATTTTTGTCAGCGGCGGTCCGATGCTGGCCGGCCACGTCATGGGCAAGAAACGCAGCCTTTCCAGTATGTTTGAAGCGGTCGGCTCCTATACGTCCGGAAAGATCACCGAGGAAGAGCTTTATGAATTTGAGCTCAAAACCTGCCCCACCTGCGGCTCCTGTTCCGGTATGTACACCGCCAATTCCATGAACTGCCTGACAGAGGTGCTCGGCATGGCGCTGCGTGGAAACGGCACCATCCCCGGGGTGTATTCCGAAAGACTGCAGTTGGCCAAACACGCCGGTATGCAGGTGATGGAGCTGCTCAAACAAAATATCCGTCCCCGGGATATCATGACCGAGGCCGCCTTCCGGAATGCGCTGACGATGGATATGGCACTTGGCTGCAGCACGAACAGTATGCTGCATTTGCCGGCAATTGCCCACGAATGCGGCATTGAACTGGATCTTGATATCGCCAACGAGATCAGCGCCCATACCCCGAACCTCTGCCATTTAGCCCCTGCCGGTCCTACCTATATGGAGGATCTGAACGAGGCCGGCGGCATTTATGCCGTCATGAGCGAGATCGCTTCTTTGGGACTGCTCGATACCAGCCTGATGACCTGCACCGGCAAAACGATCGCCGAAAACATCAGCGGCTGCATCAATAAGGATCCCGAAGTGATCCGTCCGGTGGACCATCCGTACAGCTCTACCGGCGGTATTGCCGTGCTCAAGGGCAATTTGGCTCCGGATAGCTGTGTGGTCAAGCGTTCTGCCGTAGCGCCCGAAATGCTGAAGCATTCCGGACCGGCAAAAGTATATGATTGTGAAGAAGATGCGATGGCCGCCATCAACGGAGGAGAAATTCAGGACGGCGACGTTGTGGTCATCCGCTATGAAGGACCCAAAGGCGGTCCGGGCATGAGAGAAATGCTCAATCCCACCTCTGCTATTATCGGCCGTGGATTGGGCAGCACGGTTGCTTTGATCACGGACGGACGGTTTTCCGGCGCTACCCGTGGAGCGGCTATCGGACACGTTTCTCCGGAAGCGGCTGTGGGCGGTCCGATCGCATTGGTGGAAAACGGCGATATCATCGAGATCGACATCAACGCCAACACCATCAACGTGCAGCTCAGTGAGGAAGAGTTAGCGGCCCGCCGGGCTCGCTGGCAGCCCCGTGAGCCGAAGATCACCACCGGTTATCTGGCACGGTATGCCTCTCTCGTGACATCCGGCAACCGAGGAGCGATCCTCGAAGTGAAAGGAAATTGATTCGCCGATGCTGATGGGTATCCGAGGGTTTCGGAACAGGTTTCTGTTTTCTTCTATATTCTGATACAAAAGCCGGTGAAATGACCTTTCACCGACTTTTTTGTACCCCCTGCCTTGCAGACAGCCTGGCGGGAGACTGATGTGACAGGAGTGTTGGTTATGCGAACGGCTCAATGGCAGGATTATGAATTGATAGACAGTTCGGACGGGGAACGCCTGGAACGCTGGGGAGATATTGTGCTGATCCGCCCCGATCCCCAGATCATCTGGCACACGCCTCGCCGCCACCCGCTCTGGAAAAACGCCCACGCACATTATCTTCGCAGCTCAAGCGGGGGAGGGGCGTGGCAGTATGAACAAAAACTTCCGCCTCAATGGACGATCGGCTACAAAGACCTGACCTTCGCCATCAAGCCGATGGGCTTCAAGCATACGGGTATTTTCCCGGAGCAGGCGGTGAATTGGGATTTTGTGCAGGAAAAGATCCGCTCAGCCGGCCGGCCGCTGCGGGTGCTGAACCTGTTTGCCTACACCGGCGCCGCCACGCTGGCCTGCCTGCAGGCAGGGGCTTCGGTCTGCCATGTGGATGCTTCCAAGGGAATGGTGCAGTGGGCGAAGGAGAATGCGGTGCTCAGCGGGCTGAATGAAAAACCGGTTCGCTGGCTGGTGGACGACTGCGTCAAATTCGTTCGCCGGGAGCAGCGCCGTGGAAATACTTACGACGGCATTATCATGGACCCGCCTTCCTATGGGAGAGGCCCCGGGGGAGAAGTGTGGAAATTGGAAGAGCAGCTATTCTCGTTGGTGGAATGTTGTCTTCCCATCCTGTCGGAAGAGGCGTCGTTTTTTGTTTTGAATTCATACACGACCGGCTTGTCTCCGGCGGTCATGGAATATCTGCTGGGCGTCATGATCTGCCCCACAAAGGGAGGAACGGTGTCTGCTTCGGAAATCGGCCTGCCTGTTTCCGAAAGCGGCCTGATACTGCCCTGCGGGAGCACGGCCATCTGGCAGCGCTGACAGCAGAAGGACGGGAGGAATCGACATGGCTTCCTTTATCGAAGTACATCACGTCTATTTTCGCTATGATGACGAGGAAACACCGGGGGAGTATGTGCTGCAGGATGCAGACCTTGTGATCCAAAAAGGCGAATTTGTTTCCATTGTCGGGCATAACGGCTGCGGAAAATCCACGCTGGCTAAACATTTCAATTCCATTTTTCTTCCGGAAACCGGGGACGTGCTCGTTGACGGACTGAACACCAAAGACGATGACCAATTGTTTGCCATTCGCCAGAAAGTAGGACTGGTGCTGCAAAACCCGGACAACCAGATCGTCGCCGGCATTGTGGAAGAGGACGTGGCGTTTGGCTGCGAAAACATCGGGCTCCCTTCCGGAGAGATCCGGGAGCGGGTAGACCGGGCGCTGAAAGCGGTGGGAATGTATGACTACCGCACCCACAGCCCGGATAAACTTTCCGGCGGGCAAAAGCAGCGGATCGCCATCGCCGGAGTGATCGCTATGGAGCCGGAGTGTATTGTGCTCGATGAGCCGACCGCCATGCTGGACCCGCAGGGGCGCATGGAAGTGCTCCGCACGATCACCGATCTGAACCGGACATTAGGGATCACCATCGTCTTGATCACGCATTATATGGAGGAAGCGGTGCTGTCCGACAGGGTCCTGGTGATGGATTCGGGCAAAGTCATCCGAGAAGGAACGCCCAGAGAGATTTTCTCTCAGGTGGAGTTTTTGAAAAAACATCGGCTGAACGTGCCGCAGGCCACGGAGCTGATCTATCGTTTGAAAGGCTGCGGCTGGGAGGTACCGGACTGTGTCCTGAATGAAGAGGAATGTGTGCAGGCGCTTCTGACGCTGCTGAAACAGACAAAAGGAAAAGGGGACCAGGTATGTCAGTGATCAAAGCCGAAGGGGTGACATTTGTATACGGTCAGGGAACCCCCTTTCAGAAAACCGCTTTGGACGATGTCAGTTTTGAAATGCGGGAAGGGGAGTTTGTCGGGCTGATCGGGCACACCGGGTCCGGAAAATCGACTCTTGTTCAGCTTCTCAATGGGCTTTTGCGTCCGACAAAAGGAAAGATCCTCATTGACGGAAACGATATCTGGCAGAACCCGAAAAAGATCCGTCAGGTCCGCTTCAAGGTCGGGCTGGTGTTTCAATATCCGGAATACCAGCTATTTGAGGAAACGGTTGCGAAAGACATCGCTTTTGGTCCTAAGAACATGGGACTGCCGGAGGACGAAGTTGAAAAACGGGTGCAGAAAGCCGCCCGGTTTGTCGGGCTGCGGGAGGAACTGATGGAGGCTTCTCCCTTTGAGCTTTCCGGCGGCGAAAAGCGTCGGGCTGCGATTGCGGGCGTGATCGCGATGGATCCGGATGTGCTCATCCTCGATGAGCCGACGGCCGGATTGGATCCTTTGGGGCGGGATGCTCTGTTAGACCAAATCGTCAGCTACCACAAAGTCCGCCGCAATACCGTCCTGCTGGTTTCGCATACGATGGAGGATATCGCCCGGATCGCCGACCGGATCATAGTCATGTCCAAAGGCAAAAACGTGCTGTTTGATGACACCCGGAAGGTGTTTTCTCAGGGGGAGGAATTGGAAAAGATCGGTCTTCAGGTTCCGCAGATCACCAAAATCATGATGATGCTCCGAAAAAACGGGTTTCCGGTCGATTCATCGGTTTTGAGTGTGGAGCAGGGCTTTCAGGAGATCATTTCCTGCTTATCTTCCGATTAGGAGGCTTGCTGTATGGTCAGAGATATAACGCTCGGACAGTATCTTCCGGGCAGTTCTTTTGTACATAGAATGGATGCCCGCAGCAAGATCCTGCTGCTGACGGCTTCGGTGGTGTTCATTTTTTTATGTTTTCATTTTGCCTCGCTGTTGATTATGACGGGCTTTACCTTTCTGGTGCTGCTCGGGACCCGTATCAGCCTGATGAAATACCTCAAAAGTCTGCGGGGCGTACTGCTGGTAATTGTGGTGACGGGTCTGTTCCAGATTTTTTACGGCAGCGGGGAGCCGCTGTTTGAATGGTATTTTCTGAAAGTAACGATGAACGGACTGGTGAGTGCGGCTTTTATCGTGGTGCGGATCTCGATTTTGATGATGATCAGCGCCACGCTGACCTACACCACCTCTCCGACCGATTTGACCGATGCCCTCGAATGGCTCATGAAGCCGCTGAAGCTGGTGAGGGTCCCGGTCAACGATATTGCCATGATGATGACGATTGCCCTGCGCTTCATTCCGGTGCTGCTCGAAGAGACCGATAAGATCATGAACGCCCAGAAAGCAAGGGGAGCGGATATGGAATCCGGGAATCTGTTCAAGCGGATCAAAGCGCTGGTGCCGGTGCTGATCCCGCTGTTCGTGTCTGCTTTTCGGCGGGCGGGAGATCTTGCCACAGCTATGGAATGCCGCTGCTATGACAGCGGGGCTGTTCGCACCCGGATGAAGGTGATGCGTTTTGGCTGGCGAGATCTGTGCGCCCTGCTGATTTGTCTGACCGTGTATGCGGCGGTGCTGTGCTGCGGTCGGTGGCTGCCGTCCGTTTTCTGAGGTGGATATGAGAACTATATGGCTTGATCTGATGTATGATGGAAAGACGTTTCACGGCTGGCAGATCCAGGAAAATGCCGTCACCGTGCAGGAAGAGTTTCAGAAGGCTCTGCGTCAGGTGATCGGGGAAGAATGCGACATCAAAGGCTGCAGCCGGACCGATGCCGGCGTTCATGCCAATATGTACTGTGTCAGTTTCCGCACGGAACACCCCATTCCTGTTGACAGGATCCCCCCGGCGCTGAATCATTTCCTTCCTACCACCATCGCTGTCAAACGAGCGATGGTGATGGATGAAGGTTTTCATGCCCGCTATTCCTGCCGGGGAAAAGAATATGTGTACAAGATCTGGAACCACCCGGTCCGCAATCCGTTTGTCGAGGGGTATGCCCTGCATTACTGGTATCCGCTCGATCTGTCCCGCATGAATGAAGCGGCCGCCCATTTGCTCGGCACACATGATTTTACCTCTTTTTGCACCCCGGATACCCGCAAAAAGGACAATATGTGCCGCACGATTCGCCATGCAGAGTGGACTTCGCAGGGAGACATGGTGCAGTTTACCATTGAAGCGGACGGGTTTTTATATAACATGGTCCGCATTATCGTGGGCACCCTGCTGTATGTTGCACAGGGAAAAATCGCTCCCGAAGATATTCCGAAGATCACGGCGGCGAAAGACAGGCATTTTTCCGGGCCTACAGCCCCGCCGCAGGGATTGTATCTCAACCGGGTTTTTTATGATGGAATAGAAACATGATCGGAAAGGGAAGAAAATGAAAAAAAGTAAAGGAAGACATGAACGCCCCGAAGAAAAGCCCGCTGCCCGCAAAGCAGTCAAAAGGGAATATACCAGCTACGAGGAAGCGCCGCTGTACGACGATGAACTCACAGCAACCCCGAAAAACTTTACCCGTCTGTTTATCAAGGTGCTGCTGATCCTGATGCTGTCCGTTTTAGCAGTGATCGCTTTTCTGAACCGGGAAAACCTCACAGCGGATAAAATCTCCCACTGGTTCCAATACGACCTCCTCGGAAAATCCGAAGGCAACGGCTACCCGGTTCGGTTTACGGGAGTGAATATCCTGTCCGGAAACTTTTCGCTGATGGACCAATCGCCGGTTTACTGCAGTGATACCTCCGTGGTCGTACTTAATGGAAACGCAGGGGAGTACCAGAGCAAGCAGCACACCTTTGCCAATCCGGTCCTGCGCACCAACGATAATTATGCCATTGTTTTCAATTTGGATGACAGGAGCTTTCTGATTTTGGACCGCACCACTGTCCGGCACAGCGATTCCTGCGAACAAAAGCTGTTTGATGCGGATATAGCCTCCAACGGCACCTACGGCCTGCTTTCTTACGGGGATGATTTTCTGTCCACGCTGACGGTGTACAAAGGAGACAATACCAAAAAATACGGCTATTCCTTTGCGAATTATTACGTCAGCAAACTGTCTTTGAAGCAGGACGGGACCCGCGCAGCGGCCTGCGGCGTATCCGCCAAAAATGGAGAGATGATCTCTGCCGTATATATTCTGGATTTTGAGCAAAGCGAATATTTCCAGAAGCATGAGATCGAAGATGCCTTTCTGTATGACGTGAAATATCTGGATAATGGAAATGTCGTAGCCGTAGGAGACCGTTCCGCCTATTATATAGACGTAGCGGACAATTCCATGAAGGAAATCGAATATGGCGGAAAGGGACTGACGGCCTATTGTTTTCATGCAAAGAGCGGTCTGGAGCTGTCCCTTTCGGCCAATCCGGACGGGCGGGACTGCGAGGTGCTTTATCTGGATCCGGAAGGCAGCGCCCGGGTGATTGCGGAAACAGGGGAAAAGATCCTCTCTATCGACCGCAAGAGCGATCTGACAGCCGTTCTGACTGTCAGCGGGATCATCGTCTATGACTCCCTTGGCGTCAAGCTGCAAACGATCCCTGTGCAGGCGGACGGGAAAAAGATCTGTCTGCAGGACGACCATACCCTGTATCTTCTGGGCAAAAGCCAGATCACAAAGGTGAGGCTGGAATACTGAAAAACCACCGACTTCTTCCGGGTGACCGGATGGAAGTCGGTGGCTGTTTTTTGATCAAATAGCGGTTTATGCTGCCCGGATCGTCTTTTGGCAAAAGAGCTTTGTAAGGCTGGGGGCACAAAGCGGCAGACGACAGCAAGCAGGGAAAACCGAAGACAGGGAGGTTGACCTGTCTTCCCTTTTCATTTCAGCGTCTGACAGGAATGGAACGGCCGGCTAAATAGGATTTCAGGTCTCCGATGGCAATTTCCCCGAAGTGGAACAGGGAAGCCGCCAGTACCGCATCGGCTTTTCCTTCGGTGAAAGCGTCGTAGAAATGCTCCATAGCCCCCGCCCCGCCCGAGGCGATCACCGGAATCCCGACGTTTTCGGAAACCGCTTTGGTCAGTTCCAGATCGTAGCCGTTTTTCTGTCCGTCGCAGTCCATGCTGGTCAGCAGAATTTCTCCGCAGCCCCGCTTTTCCGCTTCGATAGCCCAGCGCAGCACATCTTTTCCGGTATTGATGCGTCCTCCGTTGATAAACACATCCCAGCCGCTTCCGTCTTCCCGCCGTTTGGCATCAATGGCGGTGACCACGCATTGGCTGCCGAATTTATAAGCTGCTTCGTTGATGATATCCGGCCGGTGCACGGCGGCGGAATTGACAGAAACCTTGTCGGCGCCTGCCCGCAGAATGGCTGTAAAATCTTCTACCGTGCGGATGCCTCCTCCCACGGTAAAGGGAATGAAGACACAGTCCGCCACCTGCCGCACAATGTCGACCATGATATTCCGGGCATCACTGGAAGCGGTGATGTCAAGCAGGACCAATTCGTCGGCGCCTTCCCGGTCGTACACCTTCGCACATTCCACCGGATCGCCGGCATCCCGCAGATTAACAAAGCTGGTGCCTTTCACCACCCGCCCGTTTTTGACGTCCAGGCAGGGAATAATTCTTTTTGCGTACATAGCTGTCACCTCCGGGTCAATTCAACAAAGTTTCTCAGAATTTGCAGGCCGGTTTCTCCGCTTTTTTCCGGGTGGAACTGAGCAGCAAAAAGGTTTCCGCTGCTGACAGATGCATCAATGCGGACTCCGTATTCCGTTGTAGCGGATACAATGTTTTCGTCCTGAGCTTTCAGGTAATAGGAATGCACAAAATACACATAAGGCTCTCCCTCAATACCCCGATACAGCCCGTCATGCCGGCGAATGTCCAGCGAGTTCCATCCCATGTGAGGGATCTTCCGCTGACCGTTGTCGTCGGGGATCCTCAGCACCCTTCCTTTGAGCAGTCCCAATCCGGCCACGCCGGGGCTTTCTTCGCTGCTGTCAAACAGGAGCTGAAGCCCTAAACAAATGCCCAGCAGAGGTTTGCCGGTGGCAGCATAATCCACTGCCGCCTGTGCAGCCCCGGAGCTTTTCATACAAGCCATCGCATCGGCAAAAGAGCCGACCCCCGGCAGGATAGCCCCATCGCAGGAAAGAATCTCCTGCTTGTCGCTGGTCACCAGGGTTTCCTGACCGATAAAGTTCATCGCCTTGACCACGCTTTGCAGATTGCCGGCTCCGTAATCAATGATTGCTATCATGTTATCACTCCATAAACGGTTATTCAGAATAGTGTTTTACAAAAAGATTTCCAACAGCACTGAATCATTTGTAAAGGAAATGCAGTTGTTGTTGGCGACAATAATATGGTCGGACAGTTTGATCCCTAAAGGATGCAGGGTTTGTTTCAAAAGGATGGTCGCTTCTATATCCTGATTGGAGGGATACAGCACGCCGCTGGGGTGGTTATGGGCGATGATCACGCTGGCGGCATGGTATTTCAGCGCAATTTCGGCGATTTTCCGGATATTGATCTCAGAGGAATTGAAAATGCCGATGTTCACGACGCCGAAAAACAATTCCCGTCCTTTGGAATCGAACAGCACCAGCAGCACTGCCTCTTGCGTCCAGCCTAAGTAAAACGAAACGATTTTTTTCATCAGATATTCTTTGCTGTATACTTTTTCGCTGTTATAATACCGATCCTGCGTATAGCACCGCCCAAAATCGAGCACGCATTTGAGCAGCATGACCGCATTTTCGCTCAGTCCCTGATCCATAAGCAGGGGAGCGGGGGCATCAAACACAGCGGCCAGGGAGCCGAAGGCATGAAGCAGGCGGTGGGCAATCAAATTCGTATCCTTCCGGGGGATAGCATAATACAGCAGGAGTTCCAGCTTTTCATGATCGCTCAAAGAATCAATGCCGGATTGAAGATACCGTTCTTTCATTCTTTTGCGATGACCGCTGTGAAGCTGAGAAGGCTGCAGTTCGTCACTCATATAAATCCCTCCTTTTCGCCTTTATTGTACCCTATTTCCATACCAATTGCAAGACCTGCTTCAAAAATAGTGACGGATCCGCTTCCGATCCCGTGAGGTTCGGGAGTCAGGCATCTGGAACGACACAGGGCGTCCGGAGGAGAACCGCCGCCGCTTGGAGGCTCAAATAATAAATCATAAAGAATAATGCTCTTCTGCTGTAGATTTCCCGAAGCTGCAGCTCTTTCTTAAAGTGCAGGTTTTTAGGAAGGGGGTTCCGGGGGAGAACCCTTTTTCTAAAAAGGGTTTCCCCCGGCGGCGTTGGTGTAAAATATTTCTGGGATTATATGCAGAAGGCTGTCAGAAGAAGGACGCCTGAAAATCCCGGGTCCAGCACCCCAAGGGCACTTCCGCTGGGCGCGTCACGCTGGCGCCGCCGCTGGTTTGCAAGACTTTTGGCGTCTTCTTTA